>NZ_APCQ01000435.1:0-9657 GCF_000410615.1 Novosphingobium sp. B-7
CAGCGCGAGACGCTGGCCCGCCGCATGGTGGAAATTGACCGCGCCATTGCCGAGCGGCGCAGCGCGCTCGCCGCCGCTGCCAACGAGGCGACCGAGGCACTGGCCCACAAGCTGGCCGACCTCGATCGTGCGCTCGATACCCAGCGTACACGCCAGCACGATGAAGCGCGCCGCCTGGCCGCACAATGCGATGCCGCCGCCGCCCGCGCGGCAGAACTTGCCGAAACGCTGTCAGCCTCGGCCAGCATGGGCGATACCACGGCCCAGGCCGTGGCCCGCGCGCTCGATCTGCTGCGCACGCGCCTGGCCGAAACCGGCATCGAACTGACCACGCAAGACGATCATATCGCGCGCACCACCGATGCCGCCGTGCGCCTGCTCGAACTGATCCAGGCCGCCGGGCAGCACAGCCGCAACGAACTGCCCGAGATCTTGCGCACCAGCCAGGCCGGCCTTGCCGAACTGGACCAGCGCGTGACCGCCCTGCATGCCGAACTGGGCGAAGCGGGCAACAAGGGCACCGCCCTTGCCGAAACCGTGCGCGGCGCCAGCGCCGACATTGCCGAGGCGCTGGCCCATGTCGCCCGCCTGCACGAAGCCTTTGCCCAGCAGGCCGCGGCCGAGCGTGCGCAGCTCAATGAAGTGCGCGCCACGCTGGAAACCGCGCGTGGCGAGGCCGAGGCGCTTTCGGGCGACATCACCGGCACCATGGCCACCGCGATCGATCGCCTCAATGCCGCCGCCCGTGCCGCTGGCGATACCATGGGCGAAACCCTAAAGGACGAAATCGAGGCCCTTGCCGCGCGGCTGGGCGAGGAAGGCAACGCCGCATTCGCCCGCGTGTTGCAAGGCCGCGGCGCCGAACTGATCGCCCGGTTGGAGCAGGCCATCGACAACGCCGCCGACGCCAGCCGCGACAGCGCCGTGCAGATGCGCGACCAGTTGGCCAAGGTGGACGAACTGGCCACCAACCTGGAGAACCGCATTGCCCGCGCGCGCGAACGTGCCGAAGAACAGGTCGACAACGACTTCGCGCGCCGCACCGCACTGATCACCGAGTCCCTCAATTCCGCCGCGATCGACATTGCCCAGGCGCTGTCAGCCGATGTTTCGGAAACGGCCTGGGCTTCCTACCTTCGCGGCGATCGCGGCATCTTCACCCGCCGCGCCGTCACTCTGCTCGACAGTGCCGATGCCAAGGCGGTGCAGCAGCACTATGCCGGCGATGCTGAATTCCGCGGCCACGTGAACCGCTATATTCACGATTTCGAAGGCATGCTGCGCCAGTTGCTCTCGACGCGCGATGGCAATGCCCTCGGCGTGACGCTGCTCTCGTCCGACATGGGCAAGCTCTATGTGGCGCTGGCGCAGGGGATCGAGCGGCTTCGGGCGTGAGGTTGGTTTAGGCTTCCCACCCCCCCCAACCCCCTCCTCTGAAGAGAAGGGGGCTTTGATTTCAGCTTGTTAACTCCCCCTCCTCTTTAGAGGAGGGGGTCGGGGGGTGGTGGAATCCTGTCTCCAACGCCTGCGCAAACCCGCGCAAATCCGCCACGAAGCGCGTCTGTTCCGCCTCCCTTGCCGCGCCATCCAACCGCAGCAGATAGCTGGGATGGCAGGTCAGCCAGATGTCTGTGTCGCCTTGCCGGGCAAGCAATCCGCGCTCGCGCTGCACGCTGGCAGTCCGGCCGATCAACCCGCGCGCGGCGCTGGCGCCCAGGGCCAGGATCAGGCGCGGCGCCACCAGTTCACGCTCTCGGTCCAGCCACCAGCGACAGGTATCGATCTCACCGGCCGTGGGCGTCTGGTGCAGGCGCCGCTTGCCGGTGGGCTGATACTTGAAATGCTTGACCGCGTTGGTCAGCCAGCCCTGCCCCGGATCGATCCCGGCAGCCTGCAACTGGCTGCGCAGCACTTCGCCTGCCGGGCCAACGAACGGGCGGCCTTCCATCTCTTCGGTATCGCCCGGCTGTTCGCCCACGATCATGAACGCGCGGCGGCGCGTGCCTTCGCCCGGCACGGAGCGGGTGCCGTTGCAGCCGATCGCGCAATGGCGGCAGCCGGCAATGCCGGTGGCCAGATCGGCCAGGCTATCCGGCGCATGTCCGAACTCCTGCCGCCCCAGATCGACCATGGCCGCCTCGCGCGCCTGGGCCCCGGCGATTAGTTCGGGAATGAGGGCGGCTTCGGGCATGTTCTTCCAATACTTGCGCGGCATTTCCTTGAGCATCGCGCCCACCTTGAGCCGCGCCGGATTGAAAATGTTGGCGTAATAGGTGCGCCACAATTCTTCCAGCGGATCACCGCCGGGTGCATCCAGGCGAGTGGCCGGTGGCCCTTCCTCCAGCACATCGCCGGTCCAGTGCAGCGATCCGGCCGGCGTCAGGATCGACCAGCGCATCGCCGCAAAGCGCCGCACGAAAAAGCCGGCATTGGCGCGCAGGATATGATGATCCGGTTCGAACCAGGCGACATAGCGCTCGCTGCCATCGGGCTCGGCCACGCTGCGAAAGCGCAGGAACGCGCGCATCTTGTGAATGTCGCGCCGCACCGGACGCGACAATTGATCCAGCCGGCGCACGAGCGGATCGGCCGCATCCTCGGCCAGACGCGGCTGGCCCTGCAGGCGCCAGAGCAGGCGATAGGCCAGATCAAACCGTTCGGGCGCACGGTGCAGCAGGGCCATGCGCACCAGGTTGAGAAACGCCTTGCTGGCGCGCACTGGCGGGGCATCGGGCCGTGGCGGCGGGATCGGCACGACATCTTGCGCGAAAAGGTCGGCTGCCCCCTGCCCTGGCTCCTCCCACGACACCGCATCGGGCGTGATCCCGGCCAGGATCAGCCCGCGCGCCGCCGTGCGCCAGGCCTCGGTATCATCAGGCGCGGGAAGGCAGACGCGCAAGGATCAGGTGCCGAACAGTTCGAGCTGCCGCGCCTTGGGCGGGGCCAGGCTGGCGCGCAAATCTGCCCGATCGACCAGCAGCGTGGGCCGCCAGTCGGCGGTGACGATGAAGGGCCGCACCTTGGTGAGCGAGACGGTCAGCCGGCCCACGTCTTCCAGCCGGAGCCGGCGCTGCCGCCGCGCCGACAGCAATGCATTGACGGCGCGCACGCCCAGGCCAGGCACGCGCAGCAGCGCCTCGCGCGGGGCGCGGTTGACGTCGACCGGGAAAGCGTCGCGAAAGCGCAGCGCCCAGGCGAGCTTGGGATCGATATCGAGCGGCAGCATGCCGCCCGCATCGGCCGCCTGCTGCACCTCGTGCGGAGCAAAGCCATAAAAGCGCATCAGCCAGTCAGACTGATAGAGCCGGTGTTCACGCATCAGGGGCGGGCGTTGCAGCGGCAAGACCGCACTGGCATCGGGGATCGGACTGAACGCGGAATAATAGACGCGGCGCAGGCGAAAGCGGCTGTAGAGCGTGGCCGAGCGGCCGACGATATCAGCGTCGCTGGCCTGGTCGGCGCCAACGATCATCTGGGTTGATTGCCCGGCCGGGGCAAAGCGCGGCGCATGGCGGAAGCGCTTGCGCGCGTCCTTGGCCTCGACAATGGCGCTACCGATGCTGGCCATGGCGCCTTCGATCACCGGCGTGGATTTGTCGGGCGCCAGCCGCGCCAAACCCGCCTGGGTGGGCAATTCCACGTTGATCGACACGCGATCGGCATAGAGTCCGGCCCGCGCGACCAGCTCCGGGTCAGCCTCGGGGATCGTCTTGAGGTGGATGTAGCCGCGAAATTCATGCTCTTCGCGCAGGATGCGGGCGGCTTCGATCAACTGCTCCATCGTGTGATTGGACGAGCGCACGATGCCCGAGGACAGGAACAACCCCTCGATATAGTTGCGGCGATAGAACGCTATCGTCAGGTCAGCCACTTCCTGCGGCGTGAACCGCGCGCGGCGCACGTTGGAGCTCTTGCGGTTGACGCAATAGTGGCAATCGAAAATGCAGTGGTTGGTCAGCAGGATCTTGAGCAGCGAGATGCACCGCCCATCGGGCGCATAGGCGTGGCAGATGCCCATGCCCTCGGTCGAGCCAAGGCCCTTGCCGCCGGCGCTGTTGCGCTTGGCCGTGCCAGATGAGGCACAGGAAGCGTCGTATTTGGCAGCATCGGCCAGGATGCCGAGCCGTTCCATGACCGAGGGTTGCGACATTCGTTCCTTATACGTTCTTCTTTCTGACAATGCCAGTGCCGATGCGGCGAACAGCCCACGGCATTTTGGGCAGGGCACCGGAACGCTCTTCCCCCTCAACCGGTTATAGGCGCGGAGGGGCAGACGATTTGCGGAGTTTTGCGAACCATGCCCATGATCAAGACGCGCGATGGCACCCAGCTTTACGTCAAGGCCTGGGGGCAAGGTCCCGCCGTGGTGCTGATCCATGGCTGGCCGCTCAATGCCGATAGCTGGGATCCGGTAATGAACGCCCTGGCTGGCGCGGGCTATCGCGCCATTGCCTACGATCGCCGCGGGTTCGGCCGGTCGGATCAGCCCGGTCATGGCTATGACTATGACACGTTCGCCGACGATCTCGCCGATGTGCTGGCAGCCACCGACGCGCGGCCGGGCGCGGCCCTCGTCGGCTTTTCCATGGGTGGCGGGGAAATTGCCCGTTATCTTTCGCGCCACGGTGCCGATGGCATCGGGCGGGTGGCGCTGGTTTCATCGGTTGTGCCGTTCATGGCCAAGACCGAAGACAATCCTGACGGCGTGCCGCAAGAGACCTTCAACCAGATGACCGAGGGCATGCTGGCCGACCGGGCCAAGTTCATGGCCGGGTTCATCAAGGATTTCTATGGGGTTGGCCTCTTGGCTCAACCGGTGAGCGACGAACAGCGCGCGCTGTCGTGGAACCACGCGATGCAAGCCGGGTTGCTGCCGACCTTGGCCGCGGCAAAGGCCTTTGCCACCACCGATTTCCGCGGTGACCTGGCGAGCTTTACCGTGCCGACACTGGTGATCCACGGCACGGGCGACAAGACCGTGCCGATCGAGGCGACCGGCCGCGCGGTGGCCCGCGCCGTCCCGCATGCCATGCTGGTCGAATACTCCGGCGCACCGCACGGCGTGTTTGCCACGGAAACCGAGCGGCTGATCGCTGACCTCACCGACTTTCTGGCCGGGCGTCGCCCGGATGATCGCCAGGCCGCGATCGATGCGGTGACGGCGCAAATGCTGATCACCCCCAACGTCTGACCCGAACACCCCCCTTTCACAGGAGAGAAACGATGCATTATGACCAAGGCAACCCGGCGGAACTGAAGGAAAAGTTCTGGAAGGAACTGGCCCATTCGCCTTTCGTGATGCTGCAACTGGATGCCGATCCAGAAAGCGCCGCGCCAATGACCGCGCAGCTTGACCGCGATGCAAACCACGCCATCTGGTTCTTCACCTCGCGCGACAATCGCTTTGCCGCGCAGGGTGGCGCTACGGCGACCTATGCCGCCAAGGGGCATGACCTGTTCGCCCGCTTCACCGGCGCGCTGACCGAGGAAACCGACCGCGCCCTGCTCGACAAGCATTGGAGCCGCATGGTGGAATCATGGTTTCCGGGCGGCAAGAACGATCCCAACCTGCTGTTCCTGCGCATGGACCTGGGCGAAGCGGCAATCTGGTCGGGTGAAGTGGGCGTGATGGGCGCGGTCAAGATGGCGCTGGGCCTGCCCGTGGGCGACAGCATCAAGGGTGGCTACGCCGAAACCAGCCTCTAAACGGAACGAACCCGTTCCAATAGGCAAAGGCCGCCGCTTCCCCGGGGAAACGGCGGCCTTTGTATTGCTGGCCCAAAGTGATGCGCGATCAGTCGATCGGCGGCACCGAGCTGGGCGGCAGGTCAGCATCGCCTTCGTGCACTTCCGTCAGGCCACGGCCAACATGGCTGCGGCTGCGGCTATAGGCATAATACACGATGAGGCCGAGCACAGCCCAGCCGATGAACAGCTGGATCGTTGCGGCCGACAGGCTGCCGAACAGATAGATGCAGCCGAGGATCGAAATGGGGGCAACGATCATCACCGCCGGCGTGCGGAACGGACGCTTGCGCGTGGGATCGGTCCGGCGCAGCACCAGCACCGCAATCGAGACTGCCGCGAACGCGAACAGCGTGCCCGAGTTCGACACGTCCGCCAGCAGACCAACCGGGAAGAAGGCAGCGAACAGCGCCACGAACACCCCGGTGAGCAGCGTGATCACGTGCGGCGTGTGGAAACGCGGATGAATCTTGGAGAAAAATTCCGGCAGCAGGCCGTCGCGGCTCATCACGAAGAAGATGCGGGTCTGGCCGAACATCATCATCAGGATGACGGAAGGCAGCGCCAGGATGGCGGCAAGGCCCACCAGCCAGCCCACCATCGGGTGGCCGACCGAACGCAGCGTCCACGCCAGGGCTTCCTTGGAGCAGACCACGGCGTTTTCACCGATCGCCTTGCAGGCATCAGACAGCGCGGGCGATCCGGGCGACAGAGCAACATGGCCGGGGCCGAACACCGGCTGCGCGCCAACAGTGCCAATCACGCCAGCGGCCACCAGCATGTAGAATACGGTGCAGATTGCCAAGCTGCCGATCAGGCCGATCGGCATGTTGCGTTGCGGATTCTTGGTCTCTTCTGCCGCAGTAGAAACCGCGTCGAAGCCGACATAGGCGAAGAAGATCGATGCCGCAGCGCCCGAAATGCCGGTGAAGCCCAGCGGCGCGAACGGCTGGAAATTGCCTGCCTTGATCATGGGAATGGTCAGCGCGATGAACAGGGACAGGGCGACGATCTTGATCGCCACCAGCACCGCGTTGACCGTGGCGCTTTCCTTGGTGCCCAGGATCAGCAGGCCGGTAATCACCACGGCAATACCCATGGCCGGCAAGTTGATCAGCCCACCGTCAAACGGGCCGCGCACCAGTTCCAGCGGCACGGTTATGTGCAGGCTGTTCTGGACAAAGCCGATCATGTAGCCCGACCAGCCGACCGAAACGGCACCAGCGGCGATGGCATATTCCAGGATCAGCGCCCAGCCGACCATCCAGGCGACGAGTTCACCCATCACGGCGTAGCTATAGGTATAGGCGGAACCCGAGACCGGCACCATGGCTGCCATTTCGGCGTAACACAGCGCCGCTACGGCACAGACGAAGCCGGCGATGATGAAGCTGATCATCATGCCCGGCCCGGCCTTTTGCGCGGCTTCTGCGGTAAGCACGAAAATACCGGTGCCGATCACGGCACCAACGCCCAGCATGGTCAGTTGGAAGGCACCGAGCGAGCGGTGCAATGATTTCTTTTCGGCTGTCGCCAGAATAGCGTCGAGTGGTTTGACGCGTCCAAACATTGAAATCTCCCGCCTTGGACCGGTGCGGCGGGAACCCCCACGCCAACACGTTGCACCGGTAACCAGGTCATGGGCCGCAACGCTAGCGGCAACCTATGGCTTGGCAAAGGGCCTTTTTTCATCTGCATGTGCCAATGCCTCCTGCCCTTGCGGGTTTTGCCCCATGGTATAGAAGCGCGCGCCACACCTGACCGGCTTTTCGGGCCAGCTTTTGGGATAGCAGTGCGCATGTCCACCACCTTTCAGCTCGACACGGCCACCAGCCGCGCCCATCCCACCCCGGCGCCGATGAAGCGCCTGTCGGTGCCCGCCATCCGCCAGCGCAAGGTGGATGGGCACACCGCGCAGCCGATCGTGATGCTCACCGCCTATACCGCGCGCCAGGCGCAATTGCTGGATGCGCATTGCGATATCCTGCTCGTGGGGGATTCGCTGGGCCAGGTGATCTATGGCTTGCCATCGAGCGTTCCGGTCACGCTCGACATGATGGCCGCCCATGGCGCTGCCGTGGTGCGCGGTTCATATCATGCGGTGGTGATCGTGGACATGCCGTTCGGCAGCTATGAAGCCTCTCCGCAAGCGGCCTTTGCGGCGGCGGCGCGGCTGCTCAAGGACACCGGCTGCGCCGGGGTCAAGCTGGAAGGCGGCGCGGCCATGGCCGAAACCGTGGCGTTCCTGGTGGCGCGCGGCATCCCGGTGATGGGCCACGTCGGCCTGACGCCGCAGGCGGTGAACGTGCTGGGTGGCTATGGCGCGCGCGGCCGCAGCCAGGCCGAAGCCGACAAGATCCTGGCCGACGCGCGCGCGCTGGCTGATGCCGGCGCCTTTGCCATCGTGGCCGAAGGTGTGGTGGAACCGCTGGCCATTGCCATCACCCAGGCGGTGCCGTGCCCGGTGATCGGCATTGGCGGATCGGCGCAGTGCGATGGCCAAGTGCTGGTGACCGAAGACATGCTGGGCATGTTCGAGCGCGTGCCCCGCTTTGTGAAGCGCTATGCCGAAGTGGCCGGCACGATCGAGCAAGCGGCTGCCCACTATGCCCAAGAAGTGCGCGAGCGCGCGTTTCCGGGGCCGGAGCAGACCTACCAGCCCAAGTGATCAGGGCCTAAAGCACCTGCCCCCGCGCCGCCAGGGCGCGGGCCATGGCCTGGGCTTCGGTCTGGCGCCCTTCCCCCGCCCAGGCGACGGCAAGCAGCCGCATCGCCAGGAGGCTTTCGGGATTTTGCGCCAGATAGCGCGCGGTCATCGCGTCGGCGTCCCTGGCCCGGCCCGCCGCGCGCAGGGCTGCGTCCATGCGGCGTAGCACGGGTTCGTTGAACCGGATCGCCGCCGCGGCATCATAACTGGCAAGCGCACCGCGCGCGTCATTGGTGATCATGCGAGCGTCCCCGGCCAGAAGCCAGGCTTCTGCCGCGCCGGGATTGGCCGCGCGCAGCCGATCGGCAACGGCCCGCGCCTGGTCAAACTGCCGCGCGGCGAGCAGGCCACGGACATAGGGCACCGCCACGTCGGCAAAATTGGGGCCATCCTGATAGCGCAGCGCGAGCGCGCCCAGCGGCAGATCGGGCGGGATCGCCGTGAAGGGCCGCATCGGGCCCATGCGGGCGGCAACGGTGGCCAAATCCTTGGCCCGTTGTGGCTGGCGCAGCCCCTGCCAGGCGCGCGCCACCGTGGCTTGCAGATAGGGCGTGGCAAAGGGCTGCCGCGCCACGCTATCCCAACGCCAAGCCACCTGACGCAGATCGCCCTCGCGCGCGATGGCGCGGGCGAGCAATTGCTGTGCCTGGAGATTTGCCGGTTGCAGCCGCACCAGCCGCGCCAGCAATCCCGCCGAAACGCTGTAGTTGCCCGCGCGATATTCCAGCACCCCGCCCAGCAGCATGGCCGCGGGCATGTCCCTCAGCGCGGTGCCGGTGCGTTGCAGCAGGGTGCGGGCAAGATCGGTCTTGCCGGCGCGGGCGGCCAGCACGGCCTGGAAATAGAGCGCACGCGGGTTGCCCGGATCCACCTCGGCCAGTTTGCGCACCACCACCAGCATGGCGCGGGCCTGGCCCATGTCACCCAGGGTGGCAGCGTATTCGGTCAGCAGATCAGGATCTTGGGGATGGATTTTGAGCCCCTGCTCGAACCACGGCAGCGCGGCGCGCAAGCCGAACTGCTCGCGTACCAGCATACCGCGCAGCGCCAGGGCGCGGGCATTGCGTGGGGCCAGCGCCACCGCCCGTGCCGCTGCCTGCACCGATTGCGCCTGCTCCCCCCCGGCAAAGCGCAGGCGGGCGATCGCCACCCACAGATCGGCGTCGTCGGGCGTGAGCCGCAAGGCTTGGTCAAACGCCTGGCCC
>NZ_APCQ01000434.1:0-2604 GCF_000410615.1 Novosphingobium sp. B-7
GCGTGGCCAGCGCGGCAGCCGCCGTGGCCGAGCCGGTCTGCACGAAGGCGCGCCGCGTCAGCCGTCCGCCGGCCATGCCCTTGGGTGAGCCATCGCGTGCCATTGTCGTTTCCCCGTGATGAAAGGCTTTACCTGTATCCTGTGATCACATATCGTGCGCAAAAGCAATGCCCGAAAATCCAACCGGGCCAACCATGAGGGCAATCATGCAAGCAACCCCTTCGCGGCGCGGATTCCTGGCCGGCCTGGGCACGGCAGCGGTCGGCATCACGTTTTCCGGGCTGGCGGGGTGCAAGAAGCATCCTTCGCAGATGGTCAATTTCTACAACTGGGATACCTACGTCGGCAAGCACACCCTGTCGGGCTTTGAGCAGGCCAGCGGCATCGGCGTGAACATGAGCCTCTATTCCAACAACGACGAGCTGTTTGCCAAGCTGCGCGGCGGCAATCCGGGCTATGACGTGGTGGTGCCGGCCAATGATTTCGTGCAGCGCATGGCGAAGGCCAACATGCTGATGCCGCTCGATCACGCCAAGATTCCCAACATGAAGAACATCCTGCCGCGCTTCCAGGATGCGCCGTTCGATCCGGGCCGCAAATATGCCATGCCCTATACCTGGCTGGTGCTGGGCATCGGCTATCGCAAGTCAAAGATCCAGGGCGTGCCCGACAGCTGGAAATGGGTGCTGGATTCGCCGCAATACAAGGGCCGCATTGCGGTGCTGTCTGACGCAGCAGACCTGTGCCGGCTGACCGAAATCTACCTCGGCGCCGATATGAACACGTTCGACAAGGCGACGCTCGCCAAGGTGCAGGACCTGCTGATCCGCCAAAAGGGCAACATCGCCACGTTCCATGACGACAATGGCCAGGATCTGCTGCTGTCGGGCGATTGCGATATCGTGATCGAATACAATGGCGACATTGCCCAGGTGATGCGCGAGGACAAGGATCTCGCGTTCGTTGTCCCCAAGGAAGGCAGTATCCTGCAGTCCGACCAACTGTGCATTCCCGCCGGCGCGCCCAATCCCGATGCGGCGCACGCGTTCATCAACTACCTGCTGAGCGCAGACGCCGGCGCCGATATCTCGCGCACCATTCGCTATCCCACGCCCAATGGGGCCGCACTGGCGCAGATGGACGCCGAATATCGCGACAACCCCGCGATCTTCCCGCCCGAGGCGGCGCTCGCCAAGTGCCAATACGCCAACTACCTGGGCGAAGATGCCTATCGTGCGTTTCAGGACGTGATCACCCGCGTGCGCGCGGCATAGGCGGAGGGGGAAAGCGGGCGTTTCTCTCCCCTCCTCTTCAGAGGAGGGGGCGGGGGTGGTGGAGGCGTAGCGCAAGGTTTCGCACCACCCCCCAACCCCCTCCTCTGAAGAGGAGAGGGCTTACGTTGCCGTTATTCCACCGGCTTTTCCGGGTCGTAGACCACGTAGAACTTTTCATAGCCCTTGGAATCCCAGCGGCCGAGCCAGCCCTTGGGGATCGACACTGCATCGCCGGCCTTCACCTCCAGCACGGTGCCATCGGCCGAGGTGAGGGTGACGCCGCCCGACAGGAAGACCATGAATTCGTTCACCGGGTAGCCTGCACCGGTGAAGCTGTCGTGGTTGGGGCCGGCAACGGCATACGCGCCGCTCATGAACTTCTTGTCGGCCGAATGCAGCTGCGGCAGGTCGGATACGGCCGCGCCGCCTTCGTCGCTGTGGTGTGCGGCGCTGCTGGCGAGGGCGGCGGTGACCGCGCTGCTTGCCAGTTTGGCCGGCTTGGCGATGCTGGCGGCGCCAGTATCAGCAAGGGCTGCGGTGGCGGGCAGGGCCAGCGCCAGGCCAAGGCCCAGGGCAAAATGCCGCGCAGAGCGGATGTGGACGCGCATCGGACGGTCTCCTGTTGCAAAGTGCTGCGATCACAATTGCGGCTGGATGTCAGGGCGTCAACTGCATGTGAGGCCGGAAATGTTGTCAATTTCCGAGTATTGGTGCATCTGGTGCACCGCTCGATTGGTGATATCATGCGATCGCACCAGCAATGAGGATGTCTGTGCCCGATCCGCTGCCTTCCGCAGACCTGAATTTCGGCGATTTCCTGTCGGGCAAGGCGATCCCGCCGTTCGCCGCGCTGCGCGCGTTCGAGGTGGTGGGCCGCGTCGGCGGGGTGCGCCGCGCTGCTGCGCTGCTGCGGCTCGATCATACGGTGGTGAGCCGTCATCTCAAGGCGCTGGAGGAATGGCTGGGGGTGATGCTGGTCGATCGTCAGGGGGGCCGCGTGACCTTGACCGAGGCTGGGCAGGCCTATCACGCGCGGGTTTCGGCCGCGATGCTCGATGTGGTGTCGGCCACGCGCGAGATCATGGCCCAGGGCCAGATCCACGACCTGCGGCTGTGGTGCGTGCCGGGCTTTGCCACGCAGTGGCTGTCTGCGCAGATTGCCGCGTTCGAGCAGACCGGGCCGGGTTTCCAGGTGGAACTGCGCCCCACCGACCGGCCGGCCAACCTGATCCAGTTCGAAGCCGATGTGGATATCCGCTATTACGGCGATGGCTGGCTGCCGCAGCCGGGCGGGCCGGGGCTGCACACGCTGGTGCTGGCACGGCCGCCG
>NZ_APCQ01000188.1:0-6113 GCF_000410615.1 Novosphingobium sp. B-7
CATCCAGTTTGTCGCGCTACACGCTTACGACACCCTGAATAAGCAGGGCTGCAATGGCACTCCCGAACCTGGTTGTGAAGATTGGCAATCTTCGCACCCGTTCAGGAGTTTCCACATGACGATTGCCCTCCCGAAACCAACGCGCAACTGGGACCCGGTGGTCAAGCTGACCCACTGGAGCATCGTGGCGGCACTGCTGGCCAATGGCGTCTTCACCGAAGGCGGGTCGTGGCCGCATATCTGGGTTGGCTATGCGCTTGCCGGAATGCTGGCGCTCCGGCTGCTGTGGGGAATAGTTGGGCCACGCGAAGCGCGGTTCTCGGCTTTTCCGCCCAGCCTGCGGCGGGCGATGGCCCATATTCGCGAGATCAGGGCTGGCCAAGTCCACGAACAACCGTCGCACAATCCGCTGGGCGCCTTGATGGTCTATACCATCTGGGCGACGCTTGGCCTTGTCATCGCCAGCGGCATCGCCATGGCTGGCCTGCCGCCCAAGGCGGCGACGTATCCAGATCATGCTGTCGAGCAAGCCGCATCACCTGACGAGGATGAGCGCGAAGGCGAGGAAAGCCCGCTGGCCGAGACGCACGAGACCGCCGTCAATCTGCTCTATGTGCTGATCGTCTTGCATCTGGGCGGGGTCATGTTTGAAACGCGGCGCTCCGGGCGCGGGCTGGTGCTGGCCATGCTGCCTGGTCGGCGGTAAACCAGCTCCATGCAAGGCACCGCCGGATCTCTGGCCAGATCACTCGAACGCAAAGCGCTGATCCTGACGGTGGTGCTCGGGTGTCAGGTGCTGGCGGCGATGTTCTTCGCGCTCGATGTGGCGGGTGACATCGCCGAAGCCGGGCTGGGCTGGCACCTGTCGATCGAATTGGGAGCGACGCTGGCGCTGGCGGCCGGCGTGGTAGTGGGCGCCATCCATGTGCGTTCGCTGATCGAACGGGCGCGACAGGATCAGGCGCTGCTCGCCGCTGCGCGCGGGGCAATGGGCGCCTTGATCCGTGCCCGTTTTGCCGAATGGCATTTGACTGCAGCCGAGGCCGATGTGGCGCTGTTCGCCATCAAGGGGCTCGATGTTGCCGAGATCGCGGGCCTGCGCGGGTCGGCGCAGGGAACCGTTAGAGCCCAGTTGACGCGAATCTACGCAAAGGCGGGCACCACATCGCAAACCGGTCTCATCGCGCTGTTCATGGACGAACTGATCGATCCCGCCACAGCGCTGGAAGGCCGGGGTGACCATGGCTGATATCGGCTTGCTTCACCACCTGCTGATCGCGTTGGGCATTGGCCTGCTGATCGGCGCGGAGCGGGAGCGGCGCAAAGCCCAGCGCCCGTCTTCAGCCGGGCTGCGCTCCTTCACGATTGCCAGTGTGATGGGTTGTGCCAGCGCGTTGACGCCGTGGGGTTGGATGAGTGGCGTCGTCCTCGCCTGCATCACCGCGCTGGCGCTGTTCAGCAACTGGCAGCGTCGCGCCTCTGCCGATCCCGGCATCACCACGGAAATCGCACTGATCGCCACGCCCCTGCTCGGCGCGCTTTCGGTCAGCGCACCCGATCTGGCTGGCGCTGCGGCGGTGCTCATCACCATCATTCTCGCGGCACGCGAACCATTGCATCGCTTTGTGGGGCAGATGGTGACGGCCGATGAAGTGGCAGACGTGCTGCTGATCGCGGGCGCAACGCTGATCGTTCTGCCTATGCTGCCTGATCGCCCGATGGGACCATTTGCCGCCCTCAACCCCCATGCCATCTGGCTGGTGGTCATCATGATCCTAGGCATCAATGCCGTAGGGCAAATCGCCACGCGGCTTCTCGGCGCACGATTGGGCGTGCCGATGCTGGGGCTGGTGTCGGGCTTCATTTCCAGCTCGGCCACGATCGGCGCGATGGGCGCCTGGGTGCGCGCCAATCCAGCCTCCCTGGCTGCCGGCGTGGCGGCGGCGGTGCTGTCAACGGTGGCCAATTATGTGCAGATGGCGGTGGTCATCAACCTCACCGATCACCGCGCATTTCTGGCAACGGCCGCGTCCGTTGCCGCCGCCGGCTTGGCCGCCGCCGTGTCCGGCGGTTGGTTCATGCTGGCCGCATGGCGCGAAACGTCGGCAGAACCACCCACGTTCAGCCGCTCTTTCAATGTTATGATCGCGCTGGTGTTTGCCGCGATGCTGGCGGGAATGCTGATCCTGGTGGCCGCGATGCAGGCATGGTTCGGGACCATGGGGATGGTTGCTGCCGCCGCCATCGGCGGCGTGCTCGACGTCCATGCGGCCGTTATTTCCATCGCCACGCTGGTGGGTGAGCGGGCAATCACGCCAGCCCAAGCCATCGTGCCGGTCCTGATCGCATGCACCACCAGCAGCGTCGCCAAGATGCTGTTTGCGGCCACGGCGGGAACGAAAGCCTTTGCAACACGGGTCATTCCCGCGCAGGCCGGCATTGTCGTTGCATCCTGGCTAGCAGGGCTCACAGCTTTGCAGATCCTTTAGAACCGCGATGATGGGCATCGGTGCGGGCAAAATGCCTGCGGTCCGATAGTCACCCGGCTTGCCGTGCCGTCGCCTCCAGCTGCGCGATGCGCTCGGAACAAATGGCATGGACCACACGACCGAGTTCCTCGACCTGCTCGCCAAGCTAGGCTAGTTCCTCTTCGGTGATCCTGTCGTGCTTGCTGTAGCGCGCCTTGACGTAGGCTTTTTTGAGCTTCTCTGACATCGCCCGCTGCTTGCGGTTGTCACTGGGCTAGACGTGGACCGGCCGGACGCCCAGCTGTTCGGCCTGGGTGCGCAGGAACGCGAGATTGCGAACGTGCGGGATGTAGAACGTTACCACTAGAAGGACTCAGTGGTATAAGCTTTCCGTCGCCTGATGCAGGGAAAAAGCTGCTTCTTTAAGGCGCTGTTTACCGATGTAGATTTGGTGCCCTCGTTGAACGCAACCGCGCCGGGCATCCACTCCTCAAAATACTCCTTCGCCATGGCCAGCGCGGCATGCGGCGTCTTCGGCTTGGGCTGGTGCAGTTCGGTATCCTCGCTCTGGTAAAGCGCGATGCCATTACGGGCCACGTCCATGAAGAAATAGCGCCCGTGGGCCAGCCCATCGTTCACCTCCTGCCCCCCGTCGCGGCGGGGCTACAGGGCCGTGACGCCCCCCGTCACCTCGGAGCCGAGGCAGACGCCGCCGCGCATCAACAGCGCGGCGACAATTGGAGGGGAG
Source organism: Novosphingobium sp. B-7 (assembly GCF_000410615.1). Taxonomy (NCBI): domain Bacteria; kingdom Pseudomonadati; phylum Pseudomonadota; class Alphaproteobacteria; order Sphingomonadales; family Sphingomonadaceae; genus Novosphingobium; species Novosphingobium sp. B-7. The sequence continues at coordinate 3,217 of NZ_APCQ01000188.1, forward strand.
CCAGAGGCGGACCGACACGACCGGCCAAACCGGCCGGGCCCCGTGCCAGCGATCGTACCGGCCATGCCGACGAGACGGCAGCGCCGGCTCGGCTGGAGCGCAGCGGAAGGAGAGCCCGGTCAGGCCGAGACGGCCTGAGACTCAATCTGCACGAGCCTCAAAATTTCTTTTCTCACCCTGGCGTCACATCGGCGGCTCTGGCGTAATCAGGCGTAGACTCAGCGCATTGGCACCGCTTTCAGCACTCTTGACGCCGACCACAGACCGGCAAATCTCACAGCGAAGGAGCAAGAAAACTACCACAGCACAGGAAGACCAAGGCATGACCGACCGCCTCCGGACCGCATCCTGCGTCTGAATGCCGTGCTCGATCGCACTCGCCTGACTCGCGCTACTCTCTACCGCAAGATTCAGGCTGGCACGTTTCCCAGACAGGTGCGCATCGCCACCCGCTGCACCGGCTGGCGGGAAACCGCCATCCGTGAATGGATGCACAATCCCATGTTCTATGAGACAGGCGACGCTTCCTGACGCCCGCTTTGCAATTGCTGGTAGACGCCAAGCCGGTCAGTGATCTGCCAATGGCCAGTCAGGCGATCGTCCGCGTCAAACATGTAGACCGTCGCGCCAGACATGTGGATCGTCTGGCCCGTGGCTGGATAGCCCGGCAGATCGGCCGCATGCGTGCCGCGCCACAGCCAGGTCATCACCACGCTGTTGCTATCGGCAAACAGCCCCTGGGTGGCAAAGCGCTGATCCGGAAAAGCCGCGCGCGACTGCCGCACACGGTCCTTGAAACCCGTGCGATCGAGCGTCTGGCCGTGCCACGGATCGCCGGGATCGTGGTGGATGGTGTAGACTTCGGCGATGTAGTCATCGGCCACATCCACCCGCCCTTCGTCCCAGACCGCTTGAATGAAGGCCGCGAGGCGCTGCTTGCGCAGGCCGCTGCGCATCATGCCGCGGCCTGCCCGCTGGCCAGCATCAGCGCGTGATCGCGAATATCCTGCGGCCAAGCCGCCATCCTGGCCGCGAACGCGTCGCCGTCGTCGGCAAACAGCGCGCGGATCGCCTCTTCATAGCCGGGCAGATCGCCTGCCAAGGCGAACAGGAACGTGTAGGCACGCTGCTGCGCGCTCTTGCGCTCGGTTCGCCCCTGATCAGCCCGCCGTGCTTCGTCGACCAGCCGGCGCAGCGCGCCCGAGGCACCACCGGGCTGCTGCGCCAGCCATTCCCAATGACGCGGCAACAGCGTCACCTCGCGCGGCACGACGCCAAGCTTTGGCCGCCCGCGCCCGCGCCCGCGCACCGGCTCCACCTCGGCGCCGCCCGGCCGGGCCAGCCGCGCGACGATCTCTGCCGTGGTGCCACGCAAGTCGAGATCGAGGACGCGTCCGGTGGCATCGTCGAATACCAGGACAGCGTCCATTTCCCGGGTTTCTGCGGTCTTCACGGCCAGGGCCACGTCGATCAGTGCGCCTTGGGCCAGTTTGCGCGGGCCAGCAAAGGCGGTGCACTGCAGGGAGAGTTCATTGGTCATGGAGCTTTTATAGCCGGATAATTTTATTGCACAATATACCCGGATATAATTGCGTGCGCGGCCCAGCGGTCGTACAGGAAGCGCGCATCACGAAAGGCAGGACATGACAGAGACCACGCGGAAGGCGGCCGTCGCGGCCTACAAGGAGCGCGAGATCGCGGCAGGCATCTATGCCATCCGCTGCGTGTCAAGCGATGAGGTGTGGATCGGCAGCGCCCCGGACCTTTCCACCATCGAGAACCGCCTGTGGTTCACGCTGCGCCAAGGCGCCAATCCGCACCGCGCGCTGCAGGAAGCCTGGAACGCGCATGGCAGCGCCGCCTTTATCTTTTCCGTAATCGCGCATCTGCGCGACGAAGACGATCCTGGCTATCCACGCCGCACGGCGCTCAGGAACCTTCACCTGCACTGGCTGGAGCAGCTCGGCGGCGCGCGGATCTAGCGGCGCGTGCAGCGCCATCGGCAGCTGCTTGCGCGCGAAATTTGCCTGCTGAAGTTCGGTGAGGCAAGAAATGGCTGTTTTCAGCCATTTGGCGATTTCCTGAGCAACCCTGGGAGGGGTGCTGGTGCGGTCGAGAAGACTCGAACTTCCACGGGCTTTCGCCCACAACGACCTCAACGTTGCGCGTCTACCAATTCCGCCACGACCGCATATCGCATACGGGCTGGCCAAAGGCACATCCCGTCGGGGTAGGAGCGCGCCCCTAGCAGGGGTTTGGGGGGGCTGCAACAGGGCGGTTGCACTTTTTTATCCCCAGCCGGTAGTTGCGGCCCCTGCGTGTGGCGGGGGCCTGCATGCCTATTCCGGTTTCCAGCCGATTTCGGCCGAGCGCGCGCTCTTGGGAACGTCGGTTACCGCCTCGTTGATCGTCACGCTTTCGCCCGGGCGCAGCTTGTCCTTGGGCGGGGCGACGTCCCAGGTATAGACGATGCGGTTCTGCGCGTCGCGCAGCACGATCAGGATCGGCGGCACTTCGCGCAAGTCTTTGCCCACGTTGGTGACGGTGCCGCTCGCGCCGAAATAGGCCGTGCCGTTGCTCAAGGTGCGGCGGTCCTGCCGCGCGGGCGGGAACGAAAGCACCAGATCGGGGCGCCCGTTGCCGAACGTGGGCCGGTTGACCGGCAACCAATCGGGCAGGCCCAGCCACGAAACCAGGCCGATCATCGCCGCCACGGCCAGAGCAAAGGTAATGCCCGCGGCCGTCCACAGCCGCGCCGGGTTGCGGCGCGGGCGGAACGGGGGCTGGTGTTCGAAGCTCGATACCGGCGAGACGTATTCGGCCGTGGGGGCCTGCGCGCGGGGCGGCTCTGCCCGTGGGGCGGGCGCCGGGGGCGCTTGCTCCTCCACCGCGACTGG
>NZ_APCQ01000673.1:0-16428 GCF_000410615.1 Novosphingobium sp. B-7
CTGGTGCCGATCCCGCAAGGCGCGGGCGCGGCGCTGCGCGCCAATGTCGGCGCGGCGGCCGCGGGCACGGCCACGACCATGCCGGCGTTCGGCGATTTCATCACCTCGATGGTGCCGGTCAACGTGTTCACGTCCGCAGCGGCCGATGCGGTCCTGCCGGTGATCCTGTTCACCGGGGTGTTCGCCATGGCGGCCACGCGGCTGCGCAGCGCGCAACGGCAAAGCCTGACGGTCTTTTTCGAAGGCATTGCCGGGGCGATGCTGGTGGTGATCGGCTGGGTGCTGTGGTGCGGGCCGGTGGGCGTTTTCGCGCTCAGCCTGGTGGTGGCGGCCAAGAGCGGCACCGCCGCGATCGGCGCGCTGGCGCACTATGTGATGATCGTGGCGCTGACCGGCACGGTGGTGTTCCTCGCGGCCTATCCGCTGGCGGTGCTGGGCGGGCGCCTGCCGCTGATCCGCTTTGCCCGCGCGATGCTGCCGGCGCAGGCGCTGGCACTGTCCACCCAGTCTTCGCTCGCCTCGCTGCCGGCCATGCTCAACGCCTGCCGCACGCTGGGCCTGCGCGATGCGACCAGCGAACTGGTCTTGCCGCTGGCCGTGGCGCTGTTTCGCGGCACCGGGCCTGCCATGAACTTTGCCGTGGCGATCTATGTGGCGCACTGGTTTGGCGTGCCGGTGGATGGCTGGCACATGCTGGCCGGCTTTGCCGTGGCCAGCGTGATGAGCTTTGGCGCGGTGAGCCTGCCGGGCACGATCAGCTTCGTCACCTCGATCGGCCCGATCGCGCTGGCCATGGGTGTGCCGGTAGAGCCGCTCGCGCTGCTGGTGGCGGTGGAAATGCTGCCCGATCTGATGCGCACGCTGGGCAATGTGACGATGGACGTGGCGGTAACGGCCGCCGTGGCCGCGCACGAGGATTGATCAGTTTGCGCTTGCAGCACGATCAGAAAAATTCACTGGAAATCGCTGTCAAATGCCATAGGCCGCAATGGCAACCGACGCCCGCCTGAGGCGTTGGTTTGGCATTGCCGATTTTCCCTGACGAAACGGAGCGACCATGGCGATTTCCCTTCTCCCGCTGCCCTATGCCGACAGCGCGCTGGACCCCACGATCTCGGCAGTGACCCTGCAGACCCACCACGGCAAGCATCACAAGGCTTATGTCGACAAGACCAATGCCGCCATCGACGGCACCGATCTGGCCGACAAGAGCCTGGAAGACATCGTCGCTGCCGCGCAAGCCAAGGGTGACAAGGGCCTGTTCAACAACTCTGCCCAGACCTGGAACCACGGTTTCTACTGGCACAGCCTGACCCCGGAAACCAGCGAACCGACCGGCGACCTCGCCGCCGCGATCGAAGCCTCGTTCGGCTCGCTCGATGCGCTCAAGGCTGAACTGGCCGCGCAGGGCGCCGCGCACTTTGCCTCGGGCTGGGTGTGGCTGGTGGCCAAGGATGGCAAGCTGGTGGTCGAACAGACTCACGACGCTGCCACCTATTCCGACCTGGGCGGCAACCCGCTGCTGGTGATCGACCTGTGGGAACACGCCTATTACGTCGATTACAAGAACCTGCGTCCCGACTATCTCAAGGGCGTGATCGAAAAGCACCTGAACTGGGGCTTTGCCGCCGAAAACCTCGGCCGCGGTTCGCTCTGGGCCTATCCGGCCTGATCATCGCACCGCGATGACGACATGAAAAAGGGCAGGCCGCGCGGCCTGCCCTTTTTTGTATGCGGCGCAGTTGGGTCAGGCGCCTTGTGACGTGCGCGGCTGCAACGGGCGGCCGGTCTCGTCGCTGGCGATGTCACCCTCGTGCCCGGCATAGTCTTCGGGATGGCGCAGTTCATCCTGCGCGATCAGGCCCGGCTGGAACAGCGGCTCGCCAAACAGGAAGCCGACCAGGTTCGGCCGGCCCAGGTGATCGACCAGGGCCATCAGCGTCAGCAGGATCGGCACCGACAGCAGCGCCCCCAGCGTGCCCCAGATCCATGAGAAATAGCTGATCGAGATCAGGATCGAGACCGGATTGAGCGTGAGCCGCGCGCCCAGGATCGAGGGCGTGACGAAGTTGGCCTCCACCGCATGCAGGCCGAGGAACGCCAGCGCCGGCAGCAGGCCCAGCGCCACCGTGCTGGCCGTGCCGACACCGACCAGGGTGAGCAGCGCGACCATGACCAGTGGCCCGACATAGGGCAGGAAATTGAGCACGAAGGCGAGCCCGCCCCACATGATCGGCGCGGAAAAGCCGAATGCCCACGATCCTGCGGCCACGATCGTGCCCACGCCCAGGTTGATCTGCGCGACGGTGAGAATGTACGAGGCGACGCGATCCTGCACCGCGCGGATCACCCGGGCGATGCGGACCGAGGCGCCAAAGCTGTGGCGATCGAACAGCAGCCGCCGCTTGGTGCGGATGCGCGATTCGATCATGAAAAAGGTCAACAGGAACGTCAGCAGCACTTCGATCAGTACGCTGGGCGTGGCGAAGGCCACCTGCTCGATCACCGAGGGTGATGCCACCACCACTTCGCGCGTGGCTGTAGAGCCGGTCAGGCGCGCGATCTGGCGGTTGATGTCGTTCATCCACGCCAGGTTGCTGCGCAGTTCGGCAAAGCGCAGGGAGACGCGGCGCGCCATCGCCGGCACCTGGTCCACCATGTCGTAGGCCGGCTGCAGGATCAGCGACAGCGCGACGACCACCACCGCGATCAGCAGCAGCAGGGCCAGAAACGAAGCGAGCATATTGGGCAGGCCCAGCCGCACCAGGCGATCCGCCGCCGGGGCCAGCACGATCGTCAGCACGATCGCGGTGACCGGGGGCAGGAACACCACCGATCCGATCGACAGCACGAATGGCAGGCCAAAGAATAGCCCCAGCCCCAGCAACAGCAGGATGGCCGATTGCAGGCGGGCTTGCTGCGTCTGCACCCCCGGTTCGGCGTGCAAGAGCGTATCCGGCGCGGCAGGCGGCGCGGCGGAGAGGGGATCGGGATCGTTGATGGAATCGCTGCTGGACAAGGGGGCCACGGCCTGAATCTGGCGGTGATTCGCCTTTCGCCGTCTTGGGCTTGCGCCGGGGCGCAATCAAGGGGCTGGCGGTGATGCGGCCGCGCTTTGCCGCGTGACTGGTGCAGTGCTGCCCAGGCCAAGGCAGGGGCGGCCCCAGCCCGATCGCGGGCCGGGGCCAGAACCGCCAGCGTAACCGTCAGTGGCCAGACTGAACCGTGGTATCAAGCTCGTGCATGATCGCATCGTGTGCCACGGCATCACCCGTGCTGCGACGCGGCAGCTGCCCGGTATCGATCATCTGCGCAAGGGCAGCGCGGGCGCGGCCGACGCGGCTCTTGATCGTGCCCACGGCGCATTGGCAAATCTGCGCGGCTTCTTCGTAGGAGAAACCACCGGCGCCGACGAGCAGCAGGGCCTCGCGCCGCTCGGGCGGGAGGGTGAGCAGTGCGCGGTGCATGTCCGACAGGTGCAGCGGGCTTTCCTGCCCGGCGGGCGCGACCAGCACGCGTTCGGCCACTGTCTCGTCATACTCCGCGCGAAAGCGGTTGCGGCGCATGTCGGTGAGATAGGCATTGCGCAGGATCACGAAGGTCCAGGCGCGCATCGAGGTGCCCGGCTCGAACCTTTCCTGCGCGGCCCAGGCCTTGAGCAGGGTTTCCTGCACCAGGTCGTCGGCCAGGTCGGGACGGCCGCACAGACCACGCGCAAAGGCGCGCAGGTGCGGAATGACACCGGTCAGTTCGCGTTTGAAAGCAACGGCGTTGCGGGCGGAGGCAGCGGTATCGCCCTTGGTGTCTGCCGACGGGCGTGGGGCATCAGCCATGCGCATCGCCGTCCAGCTTGTCGAGCAACTGCGCGAAGCTGTCGGGCAAGGGTTCTTCTACGACGGAATCGTAGAGTTTGCGCAAACCGTCCGCCCACTCGGGCGAGTTCGCCCGCGCGCTGGTGCGACGTCGGGTCCCCGGGTTTTTCATAGGTTTATCTTTCGACATTCGCTTTCGGCTTCGCCTCCCCCCATGGGTCTTGCGGATGAACGGATCGGATGTGCCTGACGCGGCTGGCCGTTTGTCCATGCATAGACCATGGGGCCGCCAGAATCACAGGTGCCCGATGTCTTGGGTTATCGGTCTTGGGTTGTTGCGCATGTGGAACGAAACCGCTCGCAATCGGTTCCCGCCAAAATCACCAAGACCGTGCCGGAAGCCCGGCGCGGCGCTTTGCGCTGTGAAAACCACATAATTGTCGGCCAGTTGCGGGCACAGGTGCTTGCGCCGTGCGTTGCATCGGGCATGATCAGGCGGCATGGGCTAAGCAGGCGCACGCCGCACGTTTTGGGTATGGCAAGGTAAAGGGATCGCACGGGCACGTGGAGAAACTGCTCTCCCAGAAAAATCTGGCCCCAAGATGGTACGAGCGCTTTCCGCGGGCCTTGCCGGTGGGAATCTTCACGCTGACCATGGCCGTGACCGCGCTCAGCGTTTTCGCGATCGAGCGCGCGGACCGTCAGCGCGAGATTGCCCAGCTGGACAAGGTGGCTCAGGAGGTCTCGTCCGGGCTTGAACGGCGTGCCAACGGCAACGCCGCCTATCTGCGTTCCGCCGCCGCCTTGTTTGCCACGCGCCGCTCAGTCGAAGCCTCGCTGTTCCGCTCTTTCGTCGGCCAGCTGCAGATGGAAGGCAGCGCCAGCGGCGTCAACGGCATTGGCTGGGGCATGCGCGTGGCGAGCGAAGACGTGCCCATGGTCGAGCGCGTGATGCGCAGCGGCGGCGGCCATGCAGACGGTGCGCCCATGCTGCCGACGCCACCGTTTGCGGTGCGGCCGGCCGATTTCGCCAAGCGTGGCTATGCCGTGCCCGTCATGTACCTGGTGCCCGAAACCGCGCGCAACCGCCAGTCGATCGGCTTTGACATGGCCAGCGATCCGGTGCGCCGCATCGCCATGGATCGCGCCGAGCTGGAAGAGCGGCCGATCGTTTCGGGCAAGCTGCAACTGGTGCATGCCGGCCATGTCAGCGACCAGGTTGGCTTTGTCATGTACATGCCGGTGTTCGGCGCCAGCCGCGATGACGGCAGCCGCACCCTGCGCGGGTTCGTGTTCACGCCCTTTGCCGCTGACGAATTCCTGCGGACCTCGCTGCCAACCGATCCCGATACGCCGCTGGGCGTGCGCCTCTACGATGGCACGGAAACCAATGCCGATCTGCTTGCCCAGGAAAGCCCGGCCGCGCGGTCGGGCCGGGTGGTGCGCCGCTGGGTCGATGTGGCGGGGCGGCGCTGGCTGCTGGTGGTGGAAGCGCCGCCGGCTATGGTGCTGAGCATGCTGTCGGTCATGACGCTGCTGTTCGGCCTGCTGGTGGCAACGTTGCTGCTGGTCCTTGCGCGGCTGGTCAGCCAGCAGGTCGCCGAAGACCGCGTGGCCCTGGCCTGGTTCGAACAGCAATCCTCTATCCGCGATTCGCTGACGCGCGAATTGAACCACCGCGTGAAGAACACGCTGGCCAACGTGCTGTCGATCATCGCGTTGACCCGCCGCCGCGCGCGCGATCTCGACAGCTTTGTCGAAAGCCTGGAAGGGCGCATTCGCGCGCTTTCGGCCACGCACGATCTGCTGACCCAGTCGGATTGGGGCGCCACGCCGGTGGACCTGGTGATTCGGGCCGAACTGGCTCCCTATGCCCAGGGCGCCGATCACCATGTCGACATGGGGGGGCCCGATGTGCAGCTCGCCCCCAACGATGCGTTGTCGTTGGGCCTGGCGATTCACGAACTGGCGACCAACGCTGCCAAGTATGGCGCGCTCAGCGTGCCGGGCGGGCGGGTCGAGGTGCGCTGGGAACTGGCGAGCGAAACCACCGCGCGCATTTCCTGGCGGGAGCATGGCGGGCCGCCGATCGATCCCAAGGCGGGGCGCAAGCGCGGCTTTGGCACCGACCTAATCGAAAAGATCGTCGCCCACGAACTGCGCAATCCGGTGGACCTGCGGTTCGAAGCCGACGGTGTGCGTTGCACCCTGATCATTCCGGTGCGCGAGCGTGGCTCTTTTGCCATCCGCGAGGGTCGACCGGCTTAAGCTGATCCATTACCGCCGTCGCCCGCAGGCGCAGACACCAGCACGGCATACGAAAAAGGCCGGACCAAATGGTCCGGCCTTTCCCGAGGGAACTGTTGGATCACCCCTGGCGGGGTGGCCGCTGGATCAGGAGAGCGGGCGGCTGGAGCCGAAGAACAGCGCCTGGCTGATCGCGGCGCGCACGGTTGCTTCCTGGAACGGCTTGGTGATGAGGTAGGTCGGCTCGGGTCGGTCACCGGTCAGCAGGCGTTCGGGATAGGCGGTGATGAAGATCACCGGCACATCGACCAGCTTGAGGATATCGTCCACCGCGTCGAGGCCCGAAGAACCATCGGCCAGCTGGATATCGGCGAGCACCAGGCCCGGCGTTTCGCGGCTGGCAATGTCGCGCGCCTGGGTGCGGGTGGCGGCCATGCCGCACACGTCGTGGCCCAGCGAGCGGACGAGGTCTTCCAGCTGCATCGAGATCAGCGGCTCGTCTTCGATGATCAGCACGCTGGTCGAGGACTCGCGGTCGATTTCCTCGATCGCTTCCTGCACCAGGGCTTCGACATCGGCCGGCGTGCGGTCGAGAATTTCGGCCACTTCGGCAACCGAGAAATCTTCGAGCGTGACCAGCAGCAGCGCCTGGCGGTTGGCCGGCGTAATGTGCGCCAGGCGTTCCTGCGCGGCGGTTTCATGCAGGCCCAGATCGCTACCGCCGGAATGATCCAGGGTATCGACGAACGCACTCGACCAGACCTTGTTGAAGGCTCGATAGAGCGCCACGCGGCCTTCGCCGATGGCACTGCGCAGGTCTGCATCGGCAAGAGCCGCTTCCAGCGTGGCACGCACAAAGGCATCGCCGGTCTGCTGGCTTCCGGTCAAAGCCCGGGCATAGCGGCGCAGATAGGGAAGATTGGTAGCTACTTTGGCGCCCAGCGACATTTAAACCCCTTCCTGGATACGCAATGCACACCTCAATGCCTTACGCCGGTTTCGGTTCCCGAACCAATATGCGTTTTTGCATCGACGGGTGCGGCATGCAGATGGGCACGCCGCTGCACCGCTCACTTTTGCGGATCGAACACACCGGTGGCCCAATCAGCCAGTTCCCAAACGCCGACCGGCTTGGGAAAGCGCGGCACGCCCGCCAGCGAGGCCGGGATCATGCCCGAATCTGCCCCGGAAATCAGCGCCACGGTACAATCTTGTGCGACGAGGTGCAGCGCCAGCGGCGCGGAATGGCCATCGGGCAGGCGCAGGTCGAGCAGGGCAGCCCGCGGCGTCTCTTGCGCGACCAGGGCTTCGGCTTCGGCAATGTCCACGGCCACGGCCACGCGAAATCCGCGTTCGGTCAGCTCGTCCTCGATTTCCATCGCAACCAGCACGTTGTCTTCCAGCACCAGAATGTAATCGGTAATCATTGCAACGCGCTCCGGCGCGCAGGCAGCGGGTGGGGGGCTTGGCTGGCCTGCGGCGGCGCGCTCTATCCGGGAACCGGGAACTCGTTTATGTCATTTGACATAGCCGTGGGACCGGACATGCCCGATCATGGCGCCCAACAGGGTGGCCGTTGCCGGGTAGGCAGGAGTGTAAGACAGCGTGCACAGAGGAGGCGGAAGCGCCGGCGGCGGCCAGGGTGCCGTAGATATCCGGCAATTGAATCAACCGTGCCGTACCTGTCCGCTGCGCGATCGGCCCGGGCTGGTGGCCCCCGATACGGCGCAGCGCGAATGGATCGAGCGCCATCGCAGTGGCGAACGCAGCGTGGCGCGCGGCGAGGAAGTGCTGCGCCAGGGTGCGCCGGGCGATCGGCTGTTCACCGTGCTGGAAGGCGTGTTGATGCGCTATCGCCTGCTTGAGGATGGGCGCCGGCAGGTGGTCAACATCATGTTTCCGGGCGATCTGGTCGGTCTGCAGGCCGCATTCGATGGCGAGATGAGCCATGGCGTCACCGCGCTCACCGATACGCGGCTGTGCATGTTCCCGCGCGACCGCTTCATGGAACTGGTCACGGCGCAACCCCGCTTTGCCTATGACGTGATCTGGCTTTCGGCGCGCGAGGAAGATGCGTTGGAGCAGCACCTGGTGGCGCTGGGCCAGCGCCCCGCGCGCGAGCGTGTGGCCTATCTGGCGCTATGGCTGGTGGAGCGCGGCTTGCAGACCGGCATCGCGCCGCAGATCGGCCCGTCTGCCACGTTGCGCGTGCCGATCACGCAGGGCCAGGTGGCCGATATGCTGGGCCTGTCGCTGGTGCATACCAACCGCACGTTGCAGGCGCTGCGCAAGGCTGGCCAGGTGGATTGGATGGGCACGGGCATCCACATTCCCCGCCTGGACAATGTGCGGGCGATGGTCGGTTTCGATCCCCAGGGCTTGCCGAAAAGACCTTACATCTAAGGTGCTTGGCTGGAGAGTTTGGGGGATTGGGGCGAAATTGCAAAATAATGCCGATTTTTTTCGGCGAGGTGGGAACCGATTTCGGGGCGCCCCGTTAAAGGCATGTCACCGCCGAGACCCCCCCTCCCGTCCAAGCGGCTGGTGATACGATCCCGAAGGCCTCCGCCAATCCCCGGCGGAGGCCTTTTTCGTGGGCGTGTATGCACAGCGACACACGCGGTGCGCCCGGTGGCTGTAACCCCTGACCGTGATCAGCGCGTCAAAGCATTGCGCAGGCGGCCGAGCAGGCCGCCCTGGCGGCCATGGCGCTGCACCAGGCTGGCCAGGGCATCGGGTGGAAAGGGCTTGGCCAGCACGTGGCCGAGTTCGGCGATGTGCGGTGGGATGCTTTCCGGCGTGCCGGTGGAAAAGATGATCAGCGGTGGATTCGGGCTGATCGCCATGGCCAGTTCCGCCAGGGCCCAGCCGTCGTCACGATCGGCCAGGTGCACATCGAGCACGAGGATGGAGGGACGCAGGCGCTGCATCTCGATCAGGGCCTGGGCGGTGGTGTGGCAGGTAGCCACGGTATCCGCCCCGGCCTGGGCCAGGCTGTCGGCCATGGCCAGCGCCACGATGGCCTCATCCTCGACCACCAGGGCATTGCCCAACCCGCCGCCGGCCGGGCCGGATGGCGCGCCGGGATGACCGAACAATTGCATGGCCTGCTTTCCCTTCTCCGGCCGCCTTGCACGCGTGCAAGGGCCGGCGCCCAAGTGGGGCTTGCCTTGGCCTATGCAAGGCTAACCCGCCGGGAACAACGCCTGTTGCGCCCGCGCGTTCCGCAGGCGCGGGCGGTGGATCAAAGCGCGCGTTCGTAGATCGTATAGCGCTTGTTGACGTGGCTATCGATCGCGTCGGCAATGGCGATCATCCCCTGGTTGTCATCCAGGATCCAGCCGATTTCCCCGCGTGAGGCACCATAGTGCTGCACCGAGTTGCGCCGGATATATTCGATCATCATGAAGGCCAGCTGGCTCGCGAGGCGCGAGGATTGCAGCTTCTTGCGCACGCCCATCAGCGGCACGCGCATGGTGCGGCAACGCGGCTTGTTCAGCCAGCGCAGCAGCTTGATCCAGTTGAACGGAAACAGCTTGCCGCCCATCGGCTTCATCACTTCGTTGAGATCGGGCAGCGTCATCATGAAGGCCACCGGCTCACCTTCGTACTCGGCCACCATGATCAGGTCTTCGCGCACGATCGGCTTGAACTTCTTGCCGGCATAGCCGATCTCGGTCTGGGTAAACGGCACGAAGCCCCAGTTGTCCGACCAGGCATCGTTGAGGATGTCGAGGATGATCGCCGCTTCGCTGTCGAACTTGCTCTTGTCGACATTGCGGATGCGAATCTTGGCGTTCTTCTCGCCCGATTGCACGATGCGCTGGATCAGCGGCGGAAACTGCTTGGTGATATCCAGTTCATAGGTCAGCAGCTGCTTGGCCGGGGTATAGGGCAAGGCCTCGATATAGTGCTGATAGCGTTCGCTCTGGTGGCCCATCATCACCGTGGGCGGATGGTCAAAGCCCAGCGTCAACTGGCCCGGCTCTTCCCAGACCGACATCGACAGCGGCGCGAGCACGCGGGTCATGCCCTTGGCGCGCAGCCACTCTTCGGCCTGCGCGATCAGGGCGTGGGCGATGCCTTCGTCTTCCGCTTCCAGCAGGCCCCAGTTGCCGGTGCCCGGTCCCATGCCCTGTACCGGGTCCATCGCCACGGCAAGGTGATCGATATGGGCGGAAATGCGGCCAACGATGCGGCCGTCGCGCCGCGCCAGGAACAGCTGCACATCGGCGTGTTCGAAGAACGGGTTCTTGCCCGGAGTGATCAGTTCCATCGCTTCCATGCGCAGCGGCGGCACCCAGTTGGGGTCAGATGCGTTGATGCGATAGGCCAGATCGACAAAGGCGGCCCGTTCGGCCTTGTTTGCAACGGGGGTGATGACTACTTCGCCTGCCACGATATCGCCTTTGTTTTGAGTTATACGCGCGCTGTCCCGGATGCCTGCGGTGCTATCCGGTGACTTGTCAAGCCGGACGAGCCCAGGCGGACCGGCGATCACCCGCCAGGCAGGTTTTTTGCCTGGTGTAACATGGGTTTCTTGGGAACCGTTTTTGCCATGCTTGTCACCGAATTTGCTGAACAGAGCGACGCACCTGCTGCTGCGGCCTCCGCTGCGCCAGCTGCCACGCCCCCCGCTGCGACGTCCACGCCTGCCCATCGCGCGCCCGGCCTTGCCGGCACGCCCGAGGACAAGGAGATGCTGCGCGCTGCGGCCGAATTGACGCGGGATATCGCCCGCGCCCGGCCGGAAATCTATTGGCCCGACATGCTGGTGTCGGCGCTGCTCGGCTATGGCGCGCTGGGCCTGGCGATTGCCACCGCGCTGCGCGGTGGCAACTGGGGCGTGGTCGTGGCGCTGGGGATCTTCTCGGCCCTGGCGCTCTATCGCGCGCTGCTGTTCATCCATGAACTGACGCATATGCATCGCGATGCCCTGCCGGGTTTCCGCTTCGTCTGGAATCTGGTGGTTGGCATTCCGGTGCTGATGCCCTCGTTCATGTATGAAGGCGTGCATTCGCTGCACCATTCGCGCATCCGCTATGGCACCAGCGAAGACCCGGAATACCTGCCGCTGGCGCTGATGAAGCCCTGGTCGCTGCCGCTGTTCACTGCCACCGCGCTGCTGCTGCCGGTCGGCCTCTTGCTGCGTTCGGCCGTGCTGGTGCCGCTGGGCGTGATCGTGCCGCCGCTGCGCACGCTGGTGTGGGAGCGTGCCTCTTCGCTCTCGATCAATCCGGGCTTCCGCCGGCGCAAGCCGGAAGGCGCCATGGCGCGCATGGTGTTCTGGCAGGAACTGGGCGCCACGCTGTGGGCCTGGGCCGTGCTGGGCTGGTCGGCCACGCATGGCTGGCTGCCGCTGCTGATCGCGCTGGGCGTGATCGCGCTGGCCGCGCTGCTCAACCAGGTGCGCACGCTGGTGGCCCACCTGTGGGAGAACGAAGGCGAGCAGATGACCGTGACCGGGCAATACCTCGATTCGGTCAACGTGCCGCCGCCGGGCGTATGGGGCGCGATGTGGGCGCCGGTGGGCCTGCGCTATCACGCGCTGCACCACCTGCTGCCGTCGATGCCTTATCACTCGCTGGCCGAATGCCACCGTCGCCTGCGCGGCCATCTTGGGCTGGAATCGACCTATGAGCGGGCCAACTATGCCGGGCTGTTTCCGCTGCTCGCGCGGCTGGTGCGCTCGACCATGGGCACGCGCGCCAAAGGTTGACGTTTCACCAGCAGTCGAGCGCTGAAAAAGCCCCGCGCCGGTCTTGTCCGGCGCGGGGCTTTTTTCATTCCTCGGTGCGGATCAGCACGGCCTCGCCGATCAGGAAGAACAGCACGAAGGGCGCCCAGGCCGCGATCAGCGGCGGGTATCCGCCAAAGCTGCCCATGGCGAGCGCGGCATTGTCGACCACGAAATAGGCGAAGCCCAGCGCCATGCCGATCACCGCGCGCATGAACAGCTGGCCCGAGCGGGCCAGGCCAAAGCCGGCCACCGCGCCCAGCAGCGGCATGAGCATGGCCGACAGCGGCCCGGAAATCTTGTGCCACCAGCGGCTTTCCAGCTCGCTGGTGCTGTGTCCGGCAGCACGGATCGCCTGGATCGAGCCGGTCAGGTGCCACAACGATTCGGCATCGGCATCGGCCTTGCGGATCAGGATCTGGGTGGGCGTAACCCCGGTGGCGAACACGGCATCGCCATTGTCCTGGGTGCGCCGCGCGCTCTGCACGTCAAACGTGGTCGGCCGGATCAGGCGCCAGCCGGGATTGGCATAGGTGGCGGCCGGGGAGCGGACGATCTCGGTGACCATGCCGGTGGGATCGCGGCGATGCCAGGTCACGTCGGTCATGCGCATGGCGTTGCCCTCGCCAGTCACCGTGCGGGCATAGAGGATGTTGGGCCCATCCTGTAGCCAGACGTTGCTGCGCACCTGGGTATCGGTGGGCAGGGGGCCATAATTGGCCGCCTGCCAGGCCTTGAGTGTGGCGGTGGAGCGCGTGACGATCCGCTCGTTGAACGCGAAATTGCCGATCGCGATCACGCCGGCCACCAGGAACAGCGGCGCCAGCACCTGGTGTGCCGACAGGCCTGAGGCCTTCATCGCGATCACTTCGCTGTTCTGGTTGAGCGTGAACAGCGTGATGATCGTGGCCAGCAGCACCGAATAGGGCAGGAACTTGGCCACCAGCTGCGGCGCGCGCAGGCCCACATAGGTGAGCAGCTGCGCCTGGCCATTGCCAGGATGGGCCAGGATCTCGCCGCTTTCGCCCAGCAGATCGAGCATCTGCAGGACCAGGACCAGCATCAGCAGCACGGCGACGACGCGCGCGGCAAACATCTTGCCGATGTAGCGCGTCATCGTCGCGGATGGAAAGATATCAAGCTGCAAGGCTATCGTCCTGTGCTGCCGGGTCGATCATGTCGCCACGGCGGCGGCGCGCGAACAGCTTGCGCACGCGGCTGGCAACCTTGGCAAAGGCGGTTTCGAGCGCGCCGATCGGCTGGCCACCGGGCACATAGGCCAGGCGCCAGTACATCCAGATGATCAGTGCGGCAAAGAGCGCGAACGGTCCCCATAGCGCCAGGGCAGGATCAAGCCGGCCCAGGCTGGCGACATCCTGCCCATATTCGTTGACCTTGTGATAGGCCACCACCATCACGATGGACAGGAACACCCCCAGCGCCGAGGTGGAGCGCTTGGGCGGGACGGCCAGGGCCACGGCCAGCAGCGGCAGCAGGAACATCATCACCACTTCCACCAGGCGGTAGTTGAGGCTGGCCTTGCTCTTGTTGCGCATGTCCTGCGAATAGGCCTTGTTCCAGCCAATCTTGAGCAGCTCGGGCAGGATGTATTCGCGGTCCTTGTCGCCGCGCTGGCGGAACTGGGCGATCTTGGGCAGGTCGATCGGCAGATCGTGTGACGCGAAGGTCAGCACGCGCGGCGAGGCCAGGTCGGGCCCATCCTGGACGATCTGGCCGTCGGTCAAGCGCAGGATGATCGTGTCGCGGTTCTCGCGGTTGGCAAAGAACTGCCCCTCGCGGGCGGAGATGGTCATGGTCTGGCCCTTGGGCGTGACCAGGCGGGCAAAGATACCCTCCAGATCGCGCCCGTCGTCGCGGCTGGAATCGACGCGCAGTGCGGTGCGATCCTGCAACGCGTTGAATTCGCCCACCTTGATCGAGGCACCCAGTGCGCCAGAGCCCAGCTCGTACTGCAATTCCTCGTAGTAGTAGCGGCTCAGGGGCTGGATATAGCCCACGATCAGCAGGTTGACCCCAGCCAGCACCAGGGTGAAGAGATAGGGCACCCGCAGCAGGCGGGTATAGGACAGGCCCACCGCGCGCATCACGTCGAGTTCCGAACTGGTCGCCAGTTTGCGGAAGGCGAACAGGATGCCGAGCATCAGCCCCAGCGGAATGGCGAGGCTCGCATATTCCGGGAAGAGGTTGATCAGCATCTTGAACACGACCGTGACCGGCCCGCCCTCGGTGGCGACAAAGTCAAACAGCCGCAGCATCTTGTCCAGCACCAGCAGCGATGCTGCCAGGACGAACACGGCCAGCATGGGCACGATCACCAGGCGGGCGATGTACCTGTCGATGGCGCTGAGGAATTTCACGTTCGGGCGTTTCACCGTGTGGGCGTCAAGGGGCAAGCAACGTCGCCCGGGGGCGCCGTGCAGGTGTCCGTGTCGGTTAGCCCGCTTCGCGGCGATGCGAAAGGCGAAAATGCCGCACCAGCGGGGCTGGCTACTCCTGCCGTGACAAAGGGGCGTTTAATAACTAAAGTTATTGCCTGTCCCCTTGATTGATAATAGTGCTGCCACGCGAGCCTCCTGGCGCGGCGTTTGGCACAAGGCGCAAAGGTTGCCGCTGGCCATCGGGAACGCCCATGGCTGCGGTGGGTTCCGCCAAAATACAACGCACCGAGGCCGAAATGCCTGCGGCGCGGGACATCTGTGGATGTAGAACTGACAAAACGCTTCCGCGCTGGACCGGGCGATCAGGAAGGCGTGATGACAAGGCACCATCATGCCGTGTTGATTCCTGCCGGGCTGGCGCCACGGACAAGGGAACAGGCCGTGAATTTCGTGACGTCTGGATCACAGTGGTGGCAAGGGCGGCTGGCGCGGTGCAGCGCCCGGCCCGAGGAATTGACAGCGCTGGCCGATCGTTGCGAAACCCTGGCGCCCGATGAACAGCGCCTGGGCTTTGAACGCACGCTGCGCGCCCTGGGCGATGTCGCGCTGGCACCCGAAGGCGTGGCGGGCGACAATGACAGCCTGTGGGTCAGCCTGCTGGCTGATTCGGGTGCCTATGAAAGTGCGGCGCTGGCGCTGATCCCGCCGGCAGCGGCATTCAGCGGAGGGCGGCTGGAAGACGGGCGCTTTTCCGCGCAGATTGTCCTGCCCAGTGGCGCCGGCGCTCATTCGCGCGAGGCAAAGTCACTGGCGATGGCCTGGCTCGCCGCGCTGTTGCGCGCCCTGGCGCGCGAAATGATCGAGGAACGCCGGTTGCATTGACGCTAACGCGGCGTCAGCGACTCCTTGGCGTCAGGCCTTTTCCAGCGTGCATTGCAGCGGGTGCTGGTTCTGCCGGGCGAAATCCATCACCTGGTTCACCTTGGTTTCCGCGATTTCATAAGGGAAAATGCCGCACACGCCCACGCCGCGTTGGTGCACGTGCAGCATGACGCGGGTGGCCTGCTCCAGATCCATGTGAAAGAAGCGCTTGAGGACCATCACCACGAATTCCATCGGGGTATAGTCATCGTTGAGCATCAGCACCTTGAACATGCTGGGCTTCTTGGGCCGGGCGCGGGTGCGCGTGGCCAGGCCGATCATGTCGCCATCGTCGGTATCGCGATTGTCGCCCGCCATGAGCGGTGCTGCGGACGCAGGGCGTGCGCCAAGAGGGGCGCGGGCAGCGCGCGGCAGGGGGGCGGCGGACGCCGAGTGAGAAGCGGATCTGTGCATCGGAACCCTGAATATCGCATCGCAGCCGCCCCGCGACAAGGGGGCGTTCGGGCAGCCCTGCCCGAAAAACGTTACCGAAACGGCAAATCGCGCCCTGTTTGCGATACACAGTGGGCCCGGTGGGGGCCAGGAAAGCGCCGCGCGTCAAAGCAAAAAGGCAGCCACGCCGCCATGGTGGGGCGTCGGCTGCCTTGATGCCGCTGGTGCTTGTCCAGGATAGTGGCCCGATCCAGCCGCCTTGCCCTGGTGGGCAAGACAGGCTGGGCCGGGCGAATCAGGTGCCGATCAGGCGGCGACCTTCATCTTTTCGACCGCGAGGCTGACGCGGTTGGAAATCGGCTGGAACGCTTCGTTGGCGAGCTTGAGCACGGCTTCGCTGTGCTTGCTGCTGGCCGCCACGGCTGCGTCGAACTGCTTGCGCATCAGGGCGGTGTGCTTTTCGAAGAATTCGGTCGGCGACTTGGCGCTGGCCAGTTCCTTGATTTCGGCGGTCAGGGTTTCCATCGCGGACTTGCCTTCGGCGGCATAGCCCTTGGTCAGTTCCTGCAGGCCCGAAGCAAGGATCTTGCTCGATTCCACGACGGCTTCGACGTTGCCCTTGGCGAATTCGCCGGCATCGCCAAAGGCGGCCTGGCTCTTTTCGAAGGCGGCCTTGGCCTTGTCAGAAGCGTCCTTGAAAGCGGACTGGAACTTGTCGGAAAATTCGTTGGCGGTAGTCATGATAGGGTGTTCCTTCCTGGAAGCCGCGGGCGCGGCGGCATGGTTCACGCGGGTCTTGAGCGGGGCCGGCACCATCGCGTGGGGGATGCCGGTTCCTGGTCTGGGTGCCGTGACCGGCGGCTTTGCGCTGCCCGGCCCGCGCGCCGCCACGGGGGCGGGCTTGGGCTTGGCCGGCTTG
>NZ_KE148412.1:0-6481 GCF_000410615.1 Novosphingobium sp. B-7
CAATCAGGGGAGCACGTCATATTCACCGTCATCTCGATGGCGATCTGGGGCTTGACGTGTTGAGCGCAGTTGCGGCGTTTTCGCCTTATCATTTCCACCGGCAGTTCAGCGCCATGCTCGGAATGTCGCTCTACCGCTATGTGCAAATGGCGCGGATGAAACGGGCCGCTTCGCGATTGGCCTTTCGCGCGGATGCCGTGACCGACATCGCGTTCGACGCCGGTTATGAGGCGCCCGACAGTTTCGCCCGCGCCTTTCGGCAGCGTATGGGTCAGGCGCCATTGGCCTTTCGGGAACAGCCAGACTGGGTGGCATGGGAAGCGGCAATGGCGCCGCTATCCCGGGCAAGGAGCCAAATCATGACCCAGCAATTCTCGAGCGAAGATGTCACCCTGCGCGAGGTCCTCGACACCAACATCGCGTTCATGAGTCACCATGGCGATCCCCAACGTCTTGGCGAAACGATCCGGCGCTTTATTGCCTGGCGCAAAGGGCATGGCGTGCGCGCCGCTGATCATGCCACCTACACCATCTTTCACACCGATCCCGAGATCAGCGGACCGGACGTCTATCATATTGACCTCGCCACCGAAATCCGCCGCCGGTTGACCGCTGCCGATGCCGGCGTAGAGGCCGGCACGATACCGGGCGGGCGCTGCGCGGTTCTACGTGTGATCGGCAGTAGCGACGATCTGCGCCCGGCGGCTGAATTCCTCTATCGCGACTGGCTACCTACCAGCGGAGAGGAACTGCGGGATTTTCCGCTCTATGCCCAGCGTGTCCTTTTCTTCCCGGACGTTCCCGAGCATGAAGCGATCACCGATCTGTTCCTGCCGCTCCAGTAGAAGCTCGGCCTCCGGTCAGATGGCCGTAGCTCGAATGGATAGCTTGATGAATGAATACCGTGCGAGGAGAGGACGACTAAACGGAGTGTGTCAGAGCGGCTGTCGCGATCTCAATGAGAAAGCATCAGGACGAAAGGAATGCGGCGAGCGACGCGGCGTCAGCGGCACAGTGCCCGCCATAGAGCGGATGCCACTCCGTTTTCACGCCATGAGCGCGGGCAATATCGACCAGCCGCTGGGAGCCTTCGAAATTGCCATAGGCATCGTACAGGCCGTTCGACAGATAGAGCGTGGGATAGTCGGGACGCGCGTGCTCGATCAGGGCAAGCGGTGAGATGCGCTGCCACTCCGCGTCGTTCGCCGCATATCTCCGCGCCAGCATCCACACACCAAAAATGATCTTGGGGTCGGCACCTTTCCGCTTCGCTGCGGCGCGGATTTCAGCGAACGATGCGAAGGGCGAGACCGCATAGATGCCGGGGCAAAGCGCCGCGACCTTGGCGAAGCGCGATGGATGCGACAGGCCGGCGATCAGGACGTTTAGGCCACCCATCGACTCTCCCATCAGCAGGCGACGGCGTGGCCTGCCGGCCTTCGCCTCGATGGCGGGCAGGCGGCGCATCATGTCGTCTAGCAAGCCGCTATCGGCCTTGTCTCCCTTGGGGGTTAGCAACCAGGTGGGGCCATAGGACAGTTCGACGACAGTAGGTGGTAACGCGGCGCTGCGCTGCCATTCGGCCTGGATCATCGCGGTGAGATAGGTGTCGTCGTTCCAGATGCGCTCGTCGAGGTTGCGGCCATGGAGATGGTAGAGGACATCGCCGTTCGTCCCGCGCTGGTCACGATAGATGCAGTAGCGTAGCGGCCCATCGGTGCCGCAGCTCTGCGTGGCGGGACGAAACGCCACCGCCTGATCGCCGCGTGGCTGCGTGATCTGACCCCATGCATAGTAGAGTGACGCTATGATCAATGCGCCGATCAGCCAGTATCTATTTGGGCGTCGAACCGCGAAGGCGGTCAAGCGGCGGAGCTTTTTGCTGTGGTTCGACATGGCAATCATGCCAGCGCGACGAGGAGGTCGCGGGCAGGCGGCGATCGATCCGTCGGATCATCTCCATGCCACGCCTTCCGAGCGGGCACACCAGTCAGCTTCGGCAGTGCGAAGAGGCTCACCACATAGCCGATGATCGCGCTGCCGCCGTAACCGACGACCGGCGTCGGATAATTGCCGAGAGCCGCAGCGGCTATCGCGGCAAACCAGACCGCACCGAAGACCGCGTACACCGTTCGATTATCAGGATCGCGAGTCAAACCGACGATTGCCGGCACGAGCATCAGTGCCGCACCGCCCCACACCGCTAAGACAGCACCCGCATGGATGTCGAAAGAAGAATAGAGGATCTGATCGACGTAAGGGGCGGCCGGCAGCGAGTCGGCACGCATCAGCGTGGCGGCAAACCCAGCGGCACCGGCGGCGCACGCTATGACAGTGCCTGGATCGCGGCGGATGACCGCGAGGATGGTCACGCAAAGCGCGAGCATCCCGGCCATCGCCCTGTCAGGCTGAAGCGCCATCGCGGCAGCGGAGATGACAAGGCCCGCCGCCGCTGTCGCGCTGCGTGTTTGCGCAAAGGCGACCAGCATCACCGGCAACAGGACCAGGCTCGGTTGGATTGCCAGGTCCGCCAGGTTTACCCAGCGCGCCGCACCGTCGACCTGGGCGCCGAAGAGGGCCGTGGCTAGCAACGCGCCGGCCATCGCGACGATGGCGGTATCGGCCCAGCGCCGGTCGGCCATCGCGATATTGCCGAGCATCCCCAGCATGGAGAGGCCGATCGCCAACGCACCGAGGTTGATCCCGAGGTAGCGGATCGGCGCACCAGCGAACGCCATATAGGCAATCCCCAGCAAGGCCGCGCTGATCGCGCACAGGATTCCGAGCGCGCGGGGACGACGCAGCATGAAGTCAAGGCGGTTCATGGCGGTCGATCCTTCGCCAAAGGGATGAAGCAGATGTACTGCGAGGGCGCGCGGCAGAAGGCCGCTCAGGCTGTCGATGGCGAAAAGGAGTGCCTTGGTGTCGTCTGGAATACTGGCCGCCTCGTACCGCACCGCCCACCCCCACGACTGCATTGAGGGCGGTAGGACGGCTTGCAGAAGACGGCAGCAAAGGGTTGCGAGACCACGGCGCAGACCGGCGCTCATATCGTCGCCCGCCCGTGATGCGACGCCGGAGGCGCCGCCTGTTCGGGGGGATTGGCGCGGGCGAACTGCACGCCGCTCGCCGTCAAGCGATAGGCATGCCGAGGCGGCCGTCCGCCTTCCGTCGGCGGCTGCCATTCCGCTTCGAGATAGCCTTGCGCTTCCAGACGGATCAGCAGCGGATAGAGCGTGCCAGATTTCACACCGGCGAGCCGAACCAATTCATAGCCGTGCGACCATTGGCCACCGGCATCGAGGAGAACGGCAAGGACCGTCCGAGCATGGGAGGAGAGAGTCCGTGAACGAGGCATGGCATTAAATCTACCTAGATAGATTTAGCGTCAAGCCTGATTTTGATCGATCGTCGAACTACCCAGTACCCTGCAGGAACCTTAGGCTGCCGCGTTCTGCTAAAGCGCGACCGTTCAAATTTTCCCATCCTTTCCGGAACATTCACGAGTGGCAGATCGCGGTGGAACCCGCCATTTGGGGAAACCGCTACCAGTGGTAATGTTGTCCCAGGCCCGGGCATTCGAGTGCCGCCCGACCGCAGTGAACGACCGGCAGCTTTCGACGCTCCGGTTCTGGCTGCCGAACGTCTGGTATGGCGGCGGTTCGCGACACCGCTGAAACTTGAGCGCTCCGCCTAGCATTTATCGTTAGATACGTCATGCTTGGACTTGTGGCAGGATAGGAGCGACGCATGGACGAAGATGCATTGTTCGCGGTTGGCACGGTATTGGCGGCGCTGGGTGGGTTGCTCGAACGCAAGGGCATCTGCACTACGCAGGAGTTGGCCGAGACGCTGGGCGGCGTTGCCTGGATGACTCAGGAGGCAGGTGACGAGTACAAGGTTCGCGCTGCGTATATCGGGAGTTGGGCGCATATGGTGCGTGCGGCAGCACTTGAGGCCGGTAAGGCGGGCGCAAATTAGCGTCATCGCCGCTGATTGCCCGGGTTACTGTCGCTCCGCGGCAGCAAGCCAAATCAGGGCCGTAAACAGGGGACTATCAGGCATCCCGTGACCGTTTATGTCTCAGGGCATGTCCATCGCGCCACAGCTAACCTTAGGCAAGTCTCGGCACCAAGCTAACGGCAAAAAGCCTATCCGGAGACAAACGACTTTTGGCCGCCAAAGTTAGGCTTGAGCACTCTCGCGCCATCGCGCAAGCGGTCCAGCTCGTCCGACCAGAACTGCATCAACGCCACCCGCTCATTCCAGTATTCTCCCCGCGTATAGGCGCGGCGGACCCCGTTGTTTTCCATATGCGCCAATTGCCGTTCAATCGCATCCGGATTGAAACGTCCGGTCTCGTTGAGAAGAGTGGCCGCCATTGCCCGAAAGCCATGCGCGGTCATTTCCTCTTGTCCAAAGCCAAGGGCCCTCAAAGCGGCATTGACCGTGTTTTCCGACATGGGCCGCGTCGAGGTGCGGAATGATGGAAAGCAATAACGGCCCTGACCCGTCAGGTCCCATAAGCCCTCAAACAGGCCTACAACCTGTGATGATAGAGGGACGCGGTGCGGGCGGCGCATCTTCATCTTCTCGGCAGGGATGTTCCACACGCTGCGATCGAAATCGAACTCTGCCCATTCCGCTTGGCGAAGTTCACCGGGGCGCACAAAGAGATGTGCTGACAGCTTCAAAGCGAACAGCGTGATGGCATGGCCGGAATAGCCTTCGATCGCGCGCATGAGATCTCCGGCCCGATCCTCGGTGGTAATTGCAGCAAGGTGCTTGGCTTTGGGAACTGTCAACGCGCCGCGCAAATCGCTTGCCGGGTCCCGCTCTGCCCTCGTTGTCGCGATAGCGTAGCGGAAGACTCGGCTAAGTACGCTCCGCATGCGCCGAGCGCTTTCGTGGCGACCTGTTGCCTCAACCGCGCGCAGTACGGCTAGAACCTCCTGCGCATTGATCTTGGCAACTGGGCGATTTCCGATGCTGGGATAAGCCTTGTCGAGGAGCCAACGCAGTTTGCTCAGCGTTATCTCGGCCATGCCCTCGCGCATGTTCTTGGCTACCCACTCCTCGGCAACGAGCTTGAAAGTGTCGTTCTCGGCGACGCGAGCGCGGGCAGCATCAACTTTCTGTTGGTGCGAAGGATCGGTGCCTGCAGCAAGCAAGCGCCGTGCGTCGTCGCGGCGCACGCGCGCATCTGCGAGGCTCACCTCGGGCCAGGCACCAAACGCAAGCGTGCGATGCTTTTCAAGATAGCGATAATTGAAACGCCAAAGCTTCGTGCCGGTGGGGCGGACCAGAAGATAGAGATCACCGCCGTCCGACAGCTTATAGTCGCGCTCGTGCGGTTTGGCGCTGGCGATGGTGGTGACAAACAGGGTTCCCATGAGGGTATCGTCCTAGCTAGGGACGAATATCGATACCCTCGAATATACCCGCATTGTTCCCGGTTGGTGCCGAATTCGCCCGTATTTGGATGGACGATCATAACACAAAATTTGGCTTATTTCAGCCACTTCACGGACGTCTACGGACGTCCGTGGAATGAGAAATGGTGCCCAGGAGAGGACTCGAACCTCCACGCCCTTTCGAGCGCCGCCACCTGAAGACGGTGCGTCTACCAATTCCGCCACCTGGGCACTTTCTCTTCGGTGCGTGCTGTCGGGCACTCGCCGTCGGTGGAGGGGCCAATACGGGTGAGGCCGGGGGGTGTCAACACGGGTTTTGTCATTTTCATGGCATCTTTTTTTCCACAGCCGGCAATTTTCCGCTTGGCCGGGCACTGTGGTTGATCCGGGGCATTGAACGGCTGGCCCTGGCTGTGCCAAGGCGCGATGAAACATGGTGTGGAGCGGCCGGCGCGCCGCTTCTTCTCGCAAACCGACCAAGGTGGAACAGGCAAGGCTATGGGCAACGTGCGCGATCTGGAAGACAAGCTGGTGGTGCTGGTGGGTGGCAGCGGCTTTTTCGGCAGCCATCTTGCGCAGGAATTGCTGGAGCGTGGCGCGCGTCTGCGCGTGTGCAGCCGGCATGTCGAACGCGGCTATGCGATCAAGGCGCTGGGCAATCTGGGCCAGGTGCAGTTCCTGCGCGTGAACGTGCAGAACGAACGCTCGCTGGCGGCCGCGTTCCTGGGCGCCGATGCGGTGGTCAACCTGGTCGGCGCGTTCAAGGGTGATCTCGATGCCGTGCAGGGCCGCGGCGCGGGCCGCGTGGCGGCGCTGGCCAAGGATGCCGGCGCGCAGGCGTTCGTGCATGTCTCGGCCATCGGCGCCGATGCCGGCTCGCCTGTCGCCTATGCCCGCACCAAGGCCGAAGGCGAAGCGGCCGTGGCGGCGGCGTTCCCCGGCGCAGGGGTGGTGCGCCCCTCGGTGATGTTCGGGGCCGATGACGCGTTCCTCAACCTGTTCGGCAAGGTGATCAGCCAGTTCCCGGTGGTGCCGGTGTTCGGCCCCGAAGGCCGCCTGCAGCCGGT
>NZ_KE148412.1:6621-8188 GCF_000410615.1 Novosphingobium sp. B-7
GGGCGCAAGCCCGTGCTGGTGCCGGTGGGCGATGCCATGGCCTGCCTGTTTGCCAGCCTGCCGGGCACCCCGCTGTCGCGCGATCAGCTGGCCCTGCTCAAGGCCGGTAGCGTGGCAAGCGGCACGCTGCCGGGGCTGGCCGAGCTTGGCCTGCGCGCGCGGCCGCTGGGCCTGTTCCTCGATCGCTGGATGCTGCGCTATCGCAAGGCGGGGCGGTTTGGCGTCAAGAGCCTGGGGTAATTCCCGGGTTCGGCAGGCCCTTCGACAGGCTCAGGACAGGCCCTTCGACAGGCCCAGGACAGGCCCTTCGACAGGCTCAGGACAGGCCCTTCGACAGGCTCAGGGCGAACGGGGGTGGAGGTTTTTCCGACCCGTTCGGGCTGAGCCTGTCGAAGCCCTCTACAGATCCTAGGCGTTCACATCGGCATAGTGGGCCGGCGGCTGGATCACGTCCATCCGTTCGGACAGCAGCGGGCGAAAGCTGGGCCGGCTCTTGAACACGGCATACCAGTCGCGCGCCTGCTCGTGGCCATTCCAGTCGATCCCGCCGAGGTAATCGGCCACCGATAGCTGCGCTGCGGCGGCCAGGTCAGCCAGGCTCATGGTCGATCCGGCCAGCCAGGGGCGATTATCGATCAGGTGGTCGATGTAATAGAGGTGATCGTGCGCCAGGCGCAGCGCCTCGCGCAGCATGCGCGAATCGGGTGACTGGCGATAGACCAGCCGCTTCTTCATCCGCTCTTCGAGCAGGGGCATGGTCACGTCGGCAAAGAAGTTCTCGTCGAACAGCGCCACCAGCCGGCGGATCTCGGCGCGGTTGGTGGCCGTGCCGTTGATCATCGGGTTCTTGTCGTTGGTTTCTTCCAGATATTCGCAGATCGCCCGGCTATCGACCAGGGTGATGCCGCGTCCTTCGTCGCGCAGCACCGGGGTGCGCACGGCGGGATTCAGCTTCTGGAATTCCTCGCGATAGTCCCAGGGATTTTCGCGAACCAATTCATAAGGGATGCCCTTTTCCGCCATGAGCAGCCGAACCTTGCGGCTGAACGGGCAAAGGGGAAACTGATAAAGCTGCCACATGCCATGCTCCATGGACGAGGGCCATGGCCCAAGTCCAGCACCGCCGTAATGCATGGGCGCAATTTTTGCTCCGCAGCCGTGCTAATGAAACATGCGCATGCGGTCGCGCAGCACGTCCAGCCCGATCTGCTCGATCGCGGTGATCGGGCAATCGGCCTCCAGCAGCCTGGCCAGCGAGCGCTGCTTCTGTGCGATCAGGTCGATCGCCTGCAGCACGTCCATGTGCCGCGCAGCCACGTCCATGTCGGTACACAGGCGCCCGCCGAGGTCTTCCACTTCGAGCGCCAGTTCTTCCAGCACCACGGCGATGCGCTGATGCGTCGCGTCGCGCAGGCTGGCCGCGTCCGGCGCGGCGTGGCCCGGGCTGGCAGCGGGAGCCGACATGGGCGGGGGCGGGGCATCGAAAGGCACGAAGCCTTCATTCTCGACCGTTTGCGTGGCCTCGGCGCGGGCCGTGGTGCCGGCCGCGCGTGGGGCGGGGTCGGGC
>NZ_KE148412.1:8504-10241 GCF_000410615.1 Novosphingobium sp. B-7
GGGGTCGGCTCGGTGGCGCGCCAGCCCAGCCGCGCGGCCAGGTCCACCACCGGCAGCACGGTGCCGCGCAGGTTGACCACGCCGGCCACATAGTGCGGCACGCGCGGCAGCCGCGTGGTTGGCGTCCAGGCGCGGATTTCGCGGATGGCCATGATATCCAGGCCAAAAACCTGGCCTTCCACTTCGAAGGTGATCAGTTCGCGGATCATTGCTTGTCTCCCTTCAGGACTGCGATGGCCATGGCCTAGTGCGATACGCGGCGCACGGCCGCGACCAGCTTGGCCGGGTCAAACGGCTTGACGATCCAGCCGGTCGCCCCGGCGGCGCGGGCGCGGGCCTTCTTTTCTTCCGAGCTTTCGGTGGTCAGCACCAGGATCGGGCGATCGCGGTGGCGGCTGCCCTCGCGCAGGCGCTCGATCAGGCCAAAGCCATCCAGCCTTGGCATGTTGATATCGGTGATCACCACATCGACTTCGTTGAGGGCCAGCCAGTCGAGCGCGGCGATGCCGTCCTCGGCCTGCGAGACATCGAAGCCTTGCGAGGTGAGTGCGTGGTTGAGCAGGGCCCGCATCGACGGGCTGTCGTCTACGGTCAGGATCCGGGTGGTAGTGGTCATGCCTGGACTCGCTTTTCCATTCAGAACAGTTCGACATCGCCCAGCGATTTGGCCGGACGCGCAGTGGGTTGCACAGGTGGCGCAAGCCGGTCTTCCACCGTACGGAGGCGGACCTGGCCCGATGCCGGGCGGAAATCGACACGCCGCGCCTGGGTTCCGCCAAGGTCTTCGCGCAGCAGCGCGATGCCTTCGTTGGCGAGGAACTTGCGCGCGAACTCGGCATTGACCGAGCCGATCTTCATCATGTTGCGGTTGACGTTGGCCCCGCCATAAAGGTGCGCCTTGAGCTTTGACTTGCGCGCGCCCTTGGCCAGCATCTCGTTGACCAGCAGTTCCATCAGATAGAGGCCGTAGTGTTCGTCCACTGCAGTGTCATAGCCGGCGGGCGGCTCTGCCAGCAGGAAGTGGTTCATGCCCCCCACGCGGGCTTCGGGATCGAACAGGCAGGTGGCCACGCAACTGCCCAGCACGGTCGAATATTCCAGGCTCTTGTCGGCGCTGGCCAGGGCCTGGCCCTGCATCACGGTGATCCGCTCCAGGCCGCTGGGGTTGGGTAGGATGGGTTTGTGAAACATGGCTCAGGCCGCCTTGCTGAAAGCGTGGCGGGCGATGTGCCCGATCGGCGCCACCACCTTGGCCGCGCCCAGCGAGATGGCGGCGCGCGGCATGCCAAAGACGGTGCAGGTCGCCTCGTCCTGGGCAATCGTGCGCGCGCCCTTCTGGGCCATGGCGAGCAGGCCCTTGGCCCCGTCAGAGCCCATGCCCGTCAACAGGATGCCCACGGCCTGGGCGCCGACCACTTCGGCGACAGACGAAAACAGCACGTCGACCGAAGGCAGGTGGCCCGACACCGCCTCGCCGCGGCGCAGCTTGGCGTGCAGGCTGGTGGTGCCGCCGATGCCCAGGTGGCGATCATCGCCCGGTGCCAGATAGACGTTGCCCTCGCGCAGCGGCATGTCGGGCTCGGCCAGCTGGATGCGCGGCGGGCAATTCTGGTCGAGCGTGCGCGCCACGGCCGGGGCAAAGCGTTCGTTGATGTGCTGCACGATCAGCGTGGGCGGGCAATCGGCCGGGAAATCCGACAGCAGGATCTGCAGCGCCTCTACCCCGCCGGTGGACGA
>NZ_KE148412.1:10262-12870 GCF_000410615.1 Novosphingobium sp. B-7
TCAGGCGCGGGCGATCGGCGATCGACAGCCGCGCCTGGCTGGCGATGCGGCTGGTCGGCACGGCCGGCGCCGGCGCGCCGCGCGGGGCAAAGCGCACTTTGGACGCGCTGCGGATCATGTTTGCCAGGCGGCCGCTGTCTTCCAGCGTCATGCCTTGGCCCATCTCGCTCTTGGCGTAGCAATCGACCGCCCCCAGCGCGAGCGCGCGGGCCGTGGTATCGTTGCCCTGCTGGGTGGCGCCCGATACGATGATCACCGGCGTCGGGCGCAGCTGCATGATCTTTTCCAGGAAATCCAGGCCGTTCATGCCCGGCATTTCCACGTCGAGCGTGACCACGTCGGGGTCCAGCTCGCGGATCATCTGGCGCCCTTCGGCGGCATTGGCGGCGGCGGCCACCACTTCGATATCCGGCTCTTTCGACAGCCGGTTCATGAGGATGGCCCGCATCGTGGGCGAATCCTCGACAATCACCACGCGGATCGTCATGCCGCCCTCCTCGAATAAATCGTTGGTCCCATGTTCGCCAGTTCTTCCAGAGCCGGGCCGGTGACCCGCTCGCTGTGGCCGATATAGAGGTGGCCGCCGCGCACGAGCTTTTCGGCAAAGCGCGCCACGAGCCGTTCCTTGGTTGGATTGTCGAAATAGATCATCACGTTGCGGCAAAAGATCACGTCAAAGGCGCCGGCCATCGGCCAATCGCCCAAGAGGTTGAGGTGGCGGAAGCGCAGCAGCGCCTGCGCCTCGGGCGCGATCGTGGCATCCTGGCCATCGGGCACGGTCCAGGCGCGGCGCAGCGCCTCGGGCACGGGCTTGAGGTCTTCCTGGCGATAGCGCGCGGCCTGGGCTTTGGTGATCGCGTGGGTGGCGATGTCGCTAGCCAGGATGCGGATATCGCGCCGCGCCAGCTTGAGCCCTTCGCTGCGATCCGGGCCAAGCAGCGTCATCACCAGCGACCAGATTTCCTCGCCACTGGAACAGCCGGCCGACCAGATGCGCACTTTGCCGCCGCGATCGAGCTGTTCGATCAGGTGGGGCCGCACGACCTGGGCGAAATGCTCGAAATGGTGCGCCTCGCGATAGAAGAACGTGTGGTTGGTGGTCAGTGCGCAGATCGCCTTGGTGCGTTCGGCCGCATCCTCGCGAATGCGCAAAACATAGGCGCCGAATGTCTGGCAGCCCGAATCGCGCACCAGCGGCGCCAGGCGCGAATAGACCAGCATGGCCTTGCCCGGCGGCAGCACGATCCCTGCCTCGCGATGGGCGATCTCGCTCACCGCCTGGAAATCGGCGGCGTCATAAACCCCCGGGCTGACGCCGGGCAGGCTGACGTCGAAGGCGGCGTGAACGCTCATGCGGCTTCCGCCAGCCCGTGCGGGTGCGACAGGTCCATCTGGCCATGTTCGGCCATGCTGCGCGCGACCAGGCCGTCGACATCGACAATCAACGCCACGCGCCCATCGCCCAGGATGGTGGCGCCGGCCACGCCCTCTACCGAGCGGTAGTGGGTATCCAGGCTCTTGATCACCACCTGGCGCTGATCGACGATCGAATCCACCAGCAGCGCGGCGCGACCGGCACCTTCGGTTTCCACCACGATCAGCACACCATCCTGCGGCGCTTCCACCGCGCCATAGGCGCCCACCGCCACGTGCAGCGGCACCACCGGGATGAAGCGGCCGCGCACGTTCATCATCGCGCGGTTGGAGCCCAGGCCTTTGACGTCTTCCACCGCCGGACGCAGCGATTCGACGACGTTGGCCAGCGGGACGACCAGCGTCTGGTCGCCGACATTGACCACCATGCCGTCGGAAATGGCGAGGGTGAGCGGCAGGGTAAGCGTGAACGTGGTGCCCACGCCCTGTTCGGATTCGATGGTGATGCGCCCGCCCAGGTCCTTCACGTTCTGGCGCACCACATCCATGCCCACGCCGCGCCCGGAAATGTTGGACACGGTCTGCGCGGTGGAAAAGCCCGGCGCAAAGATCAGCAGGTCGATCTCTTCCTTCGAGAGCTGGGCATCGGGCGCAACCAGGCCCTTTTCGATGGCCTTGGCCAGCACGCGTTCGCGGTTGATGCCGCGCCCATCGTCGCCAATGCGGATCAGGATGCGGCCCGAGCGGTGCTCGGCCGACAGGGTCAGCGTGCCTTCGGCGCTCTTGCCGGCGGCGAGCCGTTCCTCGGGCTTTTCGATGCCATGGTCCACCGCGTTGCGGATCAGGTGAGTCAGCGGTTCACCCAGCCGCTCGATCACGGTCTTGTCCAGTTCGGTGCTCTCGCCCGAAACTTCCAGGCGCACGTGCTTGCCGGTGCTGGCCGACAGTTCGCGCATGATGCGCGGCACGCGGCTGAACACCGAGCCGATCGGCTGAGCACGGATCGCCATGGCGCTTTCCTGGATATCGCGCGTCAGGCCATCGAGCACGGCGATTTCCTCGCTCGCGGCCAGGCCTTCGCTCGACAGGCGCTGGGCCATCATCGCCTGGGCGATGACCAGCTCGCCCACGGCATCGATCAGCTTGTCGAGCTTGGACAGCTCGATACGGATCGATTGGCCGGGCGCGGGCGGGGCTGGCGGCGGGGCCGCTGCAGCCACGGCGGCTGGCGCGG
>NZ_KE148413.1:0-211 GCF_000410615.1 Novosphingobium sp. B-7
GCGGGCTGGCGCAACAGGGGGTGCCGGTGTCGCCGATCGTGCCGGCTGCCATTCTCTATGACCTGGGCAACGGCGGGGCCAAGGGCTGGGGGACGGAGCCACCCTATCGTGATCTGGGCATCGCCGCGCTGGCCGCTGCTGGCGCCGATTTCGCGCTGGGCACCAGTGGCGCCGGCTATGGTGCCATGGCTGGCGCGCTCAAGGGCGGGGT
>NZ_KE148413.1:381-679 GCF_000410615.1 Novosphingobium sp. B-7
CCAGAGGAATGGGGCGGTACCAAGCTGCCGGCCCCGCGTGAGAACACCACGATCGCCTGCGTCGCCACCGACCTTGATCTGACCGCTGACGAGATGAAGCGCGTGGCGATCATGGCGCAGGATGGCCTCGCCCGCGCGATTCGCCCGGTGCACACCCCGTTTGATGGCGATGTGGTCTTTGCCCTGTGCACCGCGCGCCGTCCGGTGACCGGCCCGCGCGATCTGGCGGTGCTGGGCGTGGGCGCGGTGGCGGCCGATACCCTGGCCCGCGCCATTGCGCGCGGGGTTCATGCCGCCA
>NZ_KE148414.1:0-12582 GCF_000410615.1 Novosphingobium sp. B-7
CTGCGGGGCAAGCCCGGCCAGCACGGCGCCATGCATGGGTTGCTGCGCCGCCTCCGCGGCCATGGCGCCGCGCAGCCGGCCCAGCCATTCGCGCCCGTCGACGCCGCGATAGTCGATCAGCGGGTCGTGCCCTTCCGGCAGGTTGTTCTGGCCGATGTGCACGGCCAGCCATGATGGCGGGGCAAACAGGTCCAGCTCACGCGCGATCAGGCGACCATGGCGGCGGAAATGCGCAATTTTCAGGGCCAGGCTGTCGGGGATGTCCATCGCCGCGACATGGCGCCACAACTCGGCATCCTGCCGCTGCGTCAGCTTGTAGTGCAGGATGATGAAGTCGCGGATGCGCTCCATCTCGCCATGGGCGACGCGGTTGAATTCATCGCGCGTGGCGGGATCGAAATCGCGATCGGGAAACAGGGCCAGGATCTTGGAGATATTGGCCTGGATCAGGTGGATCGAGGTGGATTCGAGCGGTTCGAGAAAGCCCGAGGCCAGGCCCACGGCAATCACGTTGCGGTTCCAGTGCAGCTTGCGTCGCCCCGCCTGGAAG
Organism: Novosphingobium sp. B-7; assembly: GCF_000410615.1. Lineage (NCBI taxonomy): Bacteria > Pseudomonadati > Pseudomonadota > Alphaproteobacteria > Sphingomonadales > Sphingomonadaceae > Novosphingobium > Novosphingobium sp. B-7. The sequence continues at coordinate 551 of NZ_KE148414.1, forward strand.
CGCACCGCGCGCGGATCGCCCAGCGCCGTTCCATCCAGGGTGCTGGCGAGATCCTCGGCCGCGCGGTCTTCGCCCAGGAACGCGCTGCAAAAGACATAGCCGTTGCCGATGCGGTGCTGCAGCGGAATGCGCCATTGCCACCCCGCCGCGCGCGCGGTCGATCGGGTATAGGGCGTGGGGTTGGGATCGGCGGCGGGGGGGGCGCAGGGCATGGCCACGGCGCGGTCGCACGGCAGCCAGTGCGACCAGTCTTCGTATCCGGTCTTGAGCGCGCCCTCGATCAGCAGCCCGCGAAAGCCCGAGCAATCGATGAATAGCTCTGCCTCGATGCGGCGGCCGTCGGCCATCGTGACTGCCTCGACAAAGCCGGTCTCGCCATGCAGTGCCACATCGGCAATGCGGCCCTCCACCCGCGTCACGCCGCGCTGTTCGGCAATCGTGCGTAGGAAGCGGGCATAGAGCCCGGCGTCGAAGTGATAGGCATAATCGAATGTGCTCATCACGCTGCGCGGATCGGGCGAGGGGTGGGCAAAGCGCCCGGCCCGCGCCAGGTGCCAGGCCATGGCATGCTCGTCGAGCGGGGCGGTCTCCCCCTGGCGGCGCGCCTGCAACCAGTATTGGTGCATCGGCACCATGTCGAAGTTGCGGCCATAGGGGCCGAAGGGGTGGAAATAGCGCGAATTTTCCGCGCCCCAGCCGACGAATTCGATCCCCAGCTTGAAGCTGCCCTTGGTCCGCGCCAGGAACTCGCGCTCGTCGATGCCCAGGGTCTGGTTGAACACGCGGATCGGCGGAATGGTCGCTTCGCCCACGCCGATCGTGCCGATTTCCTCGCTTTCCACCAGGGTGATGGCGCAATCGCGCGCCAGGGCCTGCGAGAGCATCGCAGCCGTCATCCATCCGGCTGATCCGCCGCCAACAATCAGTACCTTGCGGATCTTGCGATCGTCCATGGTCTTGGTCCCCTCCCTGGGTGGCTGCATCCTACAATCAATTGCAGAGCGCGCAAAGCGGGCTTTTGGGCGGGTTGGAACCGCTCTTGTGAACCGGCGCGGACACGCATGAAATATTGGTAATAATCTCATTTGTCAGAAGAAATTGCCAGCGAAAGGTCTAGCTTGCGATCCAGCAGGGCCAGATCAGAAAGGCGCCGCGTGAGTCATCTGTTCATTCTGGCTTTCGTCGTTCTGCTCGTTTTGCTGCGCCGGCAGGCGTCGCGACAGGCCCGCCAGCCCTTGCCCGCTCCGCCACCGCGCCGGCCCGTTCCGGCGGTCGAGGCGGCCGCGTCCGCAATGCCGGGCCTGGCCGATCCTGATGCCAGGGCGCTGGATGAAGGCGATGCCCCGGCCGTGCTGCCCAGCGCGCCCCGGCGTTCTGCCACGCTGGACCGCTTCTACCGCACCGTGCGCGGCCCGGGGCTGTGCTCCCCGCGCTAGACCCTGCACGCCTTTCCCCGCTTCCGTTCAGGAGACATGCGATGGCCATTACCAGACAAGTGATCACCACGGTGCGCAACGATGGGTCCGATGCGCTCGGCACCCGTACCGTCGCTTACAAGATCGCTGATGAAAGCATCGTCTCGGGCTCGCTCTTGACGGTGGAAAGCAACCACTTCTGCGTGCTCAAGTCGCGCGGGGCGGTGCTCGATGTCTATGAAACCGGGCAATATGCCATCGAAACGCCTGACAAGCCGCTGATCGGCTCGATCGCCAAGGGCTTTTTCGGCGGCTCCTCGCCGTGGGTCTATGAAGTCATCTATATCAACCGCTCCAAGCTGCTGGTGCGCAACAGCGGCATCGCCACCTCGGCGGAAATGGCCGAAGTGTCGTATGTCGTCGATTACTACATCCACATCGACAGCAAGCAGGAAGCGCTCGACCTGATCACCCACATGCCGTTTTCCGGCACGGTGATCGATACCAACGAAGTGGCCGATTATGCCGGCCCGGCGATCGAGCAGGCGATCAACCAGATCGTGCAGGTCACCAAGCTGGAAAACATCAACGAGCACATCAACGACGTGCGCGAGGCGGTGAAGGTTCACCTCGCTGATTTCCTCAAGGTCTACGGCATCATGCTCAACGACCTCAAGGTCTTGATCATGCCGCGCGACGAACGCATGCGCGAGTTGATCTCGCTCCAGGCGATCGGCCTTACCCCGATCGAATCGGTGCGCTATTACCTGGCGCTCAAGATGGCGGAAAAGGGCCTGGTCTCCGCGCCCAACGCGGCTGTGGGCATGCCGTTCGCCATCGGCGGGCAGCCCACCGGCTTCTATCCGCTTGGCCCGGAAGTGGGCGCGCCGACATGAGCGGAGGCGAGGACGACGGGCTGGCGGCGCGCGCCGGCCAGGTCGCGCTCAACCTGTTCCGCGGCTATGGCTATACGTTCTATCGCGTGGAAAACGATCTGCGCGCCGATGACCAGCGCATCCGCCGCATGGTGAGCGAACTGTTGCAACAGGCGCGCAAGGCGCTGAGCGAGGCGGAAGGGCGCTATCGCCGCGAGATGATCCCGCCGCCTTCGCGCGCCCAGCCGTTCCCGCCCGCAGACCTGGTCGCCAATGCCAAGCGGCTGGAGGCCCTGGCCCAGACGATCAGCGCGCTCGATGCGCAGGTGTCGCATATGCCGGTGCCTGGCAACGACTTCATGACCGCGCGCTATCGCACCGAGGCCGATACGCTGCGCCGCCTGTCGGAAGTGGACGTGGACTTGGTGGCCGACGCCCATGCCTTGGCCCAGGCCGTGCCGGGCGATGATCCGGTGCTGATCCTGGAGCAGGCGCCCGCCATCGCCGCCACCATCGCCCGCCTCAAGGACCGCATCGCGCAGCGCCAGGCGATGCTGCTGTAACCGCGCCCTGACGAGCCGCGATGAACCCCCAGGACCTTGATCCGCACCTGCTGCACGCCTGGCTCACCGCGCGCTCGCTGGCGCGCGGATTGCCTATGCCGGTGCCCGAGCACGGCGGCTTCCGCGTCGATACCGGATCCGACACGGAAACCGTGCGCTGGGTCTTTCCGCGCCTGTGCGATGGCCTGAAAGACCTCGCCCGCGCGATCCACCAGCCCCCGTCAGTTCATCAAGGCCTGCGCCACGACAGAGGCCCTGCGCGCCGCCCTGCCGGCGCCCTGGACGGTGCACCCCGCCAGCCACGTGATGCGCGCCCACGGCGCAATGCCGCGCCGAACGCTGGCGGATGGCTACCGCATCACCACCGAGCAATCCGGCCCCGTGGTGGCCGTCCGCATCCTTGGTGAAACCGGCGAACTGGCCGCCAGCGGTTATGGCGCCGAAACGGATCACGTCTTCGTCTATGACCGCATCGTGACCGAGCCCGCCCATCGCCGCAAAGGCCTGGGCCATGTCCTCATGCAGACCTTGCATGCGGCACGGCGCGATCCCGATAGCCTGGAACTGTTGGTCGCGACGGACGACGGCCGGGCGTTGTACGAGACCTTGGGGTGGCGCGTTGTTGCACCTTATGCGAGTGCTTCGATCGTTGAGGGATGATAGGCATACGTGGGGTGGGGGGTCTTTCGACCAAAATGCGTTGTTCGCCGATCCAGCTTTGAACGGCAGCTTCCGTCAGAACCAGCTATTCGCTTAGTCCCAGGTCGTCTGGGGGCAATGCGCAACAGAAGTGGTCGCTTGAGGCACGCGATGACGCATCTGAAAGCGGTCGTGATGAGTTCGCTTTTCCCCGCCCCCGCCGTTTCAAGCTGCTCGACGCCAGATTTCTGCAGTTTTTTGCGACAGGGCGCCGAAAGCTAACAAATCTGCTCAAAGCGATCTCTGCGTCTTATCGCCAACCAAATTGAGATTAGGCTGGTGGATGGGTTCAAATGGGTGTTGCCAATCAAAAGCAGTCTGCGCACAAAGGCGACATGACGGCCGGAGCGTTTACAAAATATTCTTTTTCTCGCGCGCTTCGAGCGGGAGACTCCTCGCGCTTCGGCGTGGATTTGAAACAGAGCAAGGCAGAGGAAATCGCTAAAGCGATAGAGTGCGCGCGAGACCCGACCGCCCTCGCTACGTTCAACGAATTGATCATCGGCGGAAAGGACGTCGTATCCTATAGCGACTACGCATCAACGCTGGTCCTTCGATCGCTAGCTGGGAACGTCAAATACCGAGCTAGGTTGAAGATGCCGAACCGTGATTCGATCGTGCGGGGCGTTATCCAATCCGCCGAAGACGCGACGCCTATGGCAATATTCAGGCGAGATATCGAAAGCTTCTACGAAAATGTGCCGTTGAAGCCGATCAGAGACACCCTCTTAGGAAGTGCTTTGCTTTCTCCAAATGCGGTCAACGTATTAGAGGCGTTCTTGGAAGCGCACTGCAAGGGAAAGGATCGCGGTATTCCAAGGGGCCTTTCCCTAAGTGCAGTCTTAGCCGAACTTGCGATGCAGAATTTCGATCAGTCGGTACGGGCACACCCAAGCATATACCGGTATTTTCGGTTCTCAGACGATATTTTAATATTTAGCTACGATCTTTCATTCGACGTGGATGAATTTCTAAAACAGTCGCTTCCTGCCGGACTCACTATGAATAGAAAAAAGAGATCTGATATCAGGTTGGATAATAAGGGGAGCGCTCAAGGCTATTACTCTTTCGATTATCTCGGGTATGCTTTTCATATTTCTGCTAAATCCGAAAAGAAGGAAGCATTGAGACGATCGGTATCGGTGACCGTTGCGCGCAGCAAAGTCTCAAAGATAAAATCTCGTATTATACTTAGCTTAAAAAGTTTTAATAAATCCGGAGATGTTAGACTTCTTTTGGATAGAATTAAATTCCTGTCGTCAAATTATTGCGTGAGGAGAACCGGAATAAACAACTATGGACCTAAAAAACGGGTTTATTCAGGAATATTTTTCAATTATAGATTTTGTCGCAACGCCCCGAGTGATCCGCTTTTACCCCGATACGAGCACACGTTGAGCGAGTTGGATGGTTTTTTGAACGGATTGCTCTTTGGCGGCGGCAGTGAGTTTCGACTCCCCGTCCAAAACAAAACCAGTGCAATTCAACTTGCGCATCTGAAAGCGTTATCGTTCCGAAAGGGTTATGAAATCCCAATGATAGCGACCTTCAGTTCGCAAAGAATTGGCGTGATAAAAGCGGCGTGGGCACATGCCAAAGGGTAAGCCGCGCAATCGCGCACTCAGAGCGCTGGTGACTGAGGTGCTTCCTCATGAGCTGCCGCTCATATTTACAAACGACTTCCTCTATTTATCGCATGCTGAGCAGCCTGTCGATCTTTCTGCCCACGCGCACTTGCAGTCGATACGAACCGTAAGCCGAGCGAAGAAGTCGAGGTTCACGAAGCCGTACGAGTTCGCAATTCGAAAGGATCGCTCGTCTTCCACACGCCTTTCAATTATGCATCCGCTTAGCCAGATGGTGGCGGCTCAGTTTTATGACGATTTTGCGGAGACGATCATAGCCTCTTGCGCCGTCAGTCCAGCATCGCTGCGTCGGCCTACGGCGGTCGCAAAACTTGCGACGCCAAACGATCTCATCGAGCCCAGCGCGGATGACGGCAACGTCCATGTAGAGGTTTCAGAGGAAGAAGAGGAGTTGGCAAAAATTGTCTCGTTCTTCGTTTATCGAGATATTAATCTTTTGGCCAAATTCTTTGACAGCTCAGCTTATATTTCTTTAGAAAAGCAGTTTAGCCGACTTCGAATGGTCGACGTATCTAAATGTTTTTACAGCATATATACGCACTCAGTCACCTGGGCGGTAAAGAATAAGGACTTTGCGAAGGATAATTCAGGCTTTTACGCTTTTGAACAACGTTTCGACACGTTAATGCAAAGGCATAATTTTAACGAGACAAATGGGATTTTGGTTGGCCCAGAGTTGTCTCGTATATTCGCAGAGATAATATTTCAGAGAATTGACTTAAATGTTATTGCTATGGCGGCTGAAGAAGGATTGCATTACGGCAAGGACTATGAGTTTAAGCGTTACGTCGATGACTATTTTATTTACGCTAATGATGAAATTAATCTGGACGTTATTCAAGAGATTTTAGACAGAGAGATATCCTTCTATAAAATGTACTTGAATGAAGGAAAAGAGAAAAATCTAAGCCGACCATTCGTCACCCCACTCTCCCTTGCGAAACGCGAGATACATCGAACTTTCTATGAATTAAAGGCGGTGGTTGATGAAGCCAGGAGGGCTACGGATCCTAAGCTTTTCAGAGGCGTCACCCGAAAAGTAAAAGCGAAAACGCTAGAAGCCCGCCTGATCATCGGAGAGCACGGTATCGGCTTTCATAATGTTAGCGGCTGGGCGCTCTCGCTGCTACGCGCGATGGTGTTCGAGCTTGTGGAAAGCGCGGCGGCACTGAAGGATGATGACGACGAACGTGCAGCATGCATTGAAAGAGCTCTTTGGTCGCTGCTGACCCTCGTGTTCTACGTAGTTAGCTTGGATGTTCGCGTGAATACGACCTATGCGCTTGCCCAGATTTTATCAATCGTGGGAAAGCGCGGATACAAAAAAATCCGAGATAGCTCAGACTGGATTGAGCACGTGATGTTGAAAGAAACCATCGATCTGATGGTGGCGGCTCACGGCGCTTTCTTTCGTCATGCACGGCGACGGGATTCCATCGAATGCTTCAACATATTAATTATCGGAGCGCAGACGTTCGGAAAGCTATTTACACGGAATTTTGCGATATTAGAGATTATTCAAGAGTTGTTAGTAAATAAGCTATCTTATTTCTCGTATATAACTCTAAAATTCGTTTTTCTAAAAGATCCATTGATGTTCTCGACGGAACTTGATCAGCTTAATAAGCTAGCTGCCGCGCGCATTCGGCTAATGCGTGACGATCTTGCCAAGGATACCGAGGCTTATCTTCTGCTCGCGGACTTTATGAGCGCGCCCGACATCTCAAAAGACCAAAAGCGGAGCTTGTGGAAAGACGTGTTGTCTGGAGAGCCATCCAACGCCCATCTAGATTATGTCGCCTCGCGTTGTGGCTTTGTCGATTGGACCGGAATACGTATTGGGCACCTCATCGCTCGGCAGCGATTGCGCCCGGTCTACGAATGAGGCATTGCTCGAGTGGGAAGGTGTCGGCGCCGGAGATATCCGGGAGCCAGGAACGGTTCTTACGAATCGTCTTGGTGACCGGTTTACTCACCACCCGAATGTCAGTGGGAGCTAGTTCTCACTGACATGACGACGCGTGAGGGTTTCGCACCGTCGAAACACACACTGTTCGGCGTGCGGACACCTTCCTTAGCTACGTCTCTTGCGGACCAAGTCTCCTCCATTTGTACGACCGCTTCCACAAAATCTGCTTGAAGATTTGTCAGTTCGCGACCGTCCCAGTCTCAGTCAACCCAATAGTACAGGGGAGCAGACGCTGAACGCCGGCATCCCACAAGCCCTGCCGTTCGCCACCTCGCCCATGAACGCCAAAAATGTCCCAAACCCAGACCCCCGCCGCATTCTATACTGCCAAAGCGGCCAACGCCCCGACGATTTGCGCACCACCCACCTCTGGTCCCCCCGTGATCTGCAAGCTGGACGCCGCGCCTTGTCCATGCCGGCGCAAAGTGCCAGTCGGTAAGAATGCAAACGGGGTAACAAGGTCATGGTCACGCGTCGCGCTTTCGTGTCGGGTTCGCTCAACGCCGTGGCGGCGTCTGCCCTGCCAGTGCGGGCGCTGGCGGCCGCGCAAGGGACGGTGGAGGTGGCCTATGTCAACGCTGCGGTGTGGACCGGGGCGGGGCCGGACGTGCGCAGCGATGCCATCGGCGTGGCCGGGGGGCATGTCGTGGCGATCGGGCGCGAGGCGGTGCGGGCGCGGTCTGGTCCGCGCACCCGCGTGGTCGATCTGCAGGGCGCCTTCGTCACGCCCGGGCTGGTTGATTGCCACACCCATTTCACCATCGGGTCGCTGGCGTTAACCCAGCCGTCGCTGCGCAATGCGGCCAGCCCCGATGAATTCGTGGCGCAGATCGCCAAGGCGGCGCGCGTGCTGCCCAAGGGCGAATGGCTGGAAGGGGGCAACTGGGACCAGGATCGCTGGGGTGGCAAGTTGCCCACGCGGCAGTGGATCGATGCCGTCACGCCAGACACGCCGGTGGCGGTAATCCGCTATGACCTGCACATGATCTTGTGCAATTCGCTGGCGCTCAAGCTGGCGGGGATCGACCGCAACACGCCCGATGTGCCGGGCGGGGTGATCGTGCGCGATGCGCAAGGGGAGCCGACCGGGATCGTCAAGGATGCGGCCAAGGACCTCGTGCTGCGCGCCATTGCCCAACCCAGCCCGGCGCGGCTGGATGCGGCGGTGCGCGCCGGGATCGCCCTGGGGCTGAGCAAGGGCGTGACCGAAGTGCACGTGCCCGATCTCGATTGGTCGACCTATGAAATCACCCATCGGCTGCGGTCGCAGGGCGAAACCGGCATGCGGTTCTATCAGTTTACGCCGCTGAAAGACTGGGAGCGCATGGCCCGGATCGTGGCCGAGGAAGGCCACGGTGACGACTGGGTGCGCTGGGGCGCGTGCAAGGTGGTGTTCGACGGCTCGCTGGGGTCGCGCACCGCGCTGATGTATCTGCCCTACCAGGACGAGTCCGGCGCGCATGGCATTGTCGTGACCGATCCCAAGGATCTGGCGGCGTGGATGACGGGCGCGGACGAGGCGGGCCTGCAGGTGACCGCCCATGCCATCGGCGATGAAGCCAACGACATCGTGCTCGATACCATGGCGGCGGTGACCAAGGCCAATGGCGCGCGCGACCGGCGCTTTCGCATCGAACATGCCCAGCACTTGCGCGAAGAAGCGATCGGGCGCTTTGCCCGCCAGGGAGTGATCGCCTCGATGCAGCCCTATCACGCCATCGACGATGGTCGCTGGGCCGTGCGGCGGATCGGGCCGGAGCGGCTGCGCACCAGCTTTGCCGTGGGATCGATGGTGCGCAGCGGCGCGCATGTCTGCTTCGGGTCTGACTGGCCGGTGGCGCCGCTCGATCCCCTGACTGGCATCTATGCCGCAGTGATGCGCGAGACGATCGATGGCAAGAATCCCCAAGGCTGGTATCCCGAGCAGCGGATCACCATGGCCCAGGCGCTGCGCGGCTATACCCGCGAGGCGGCCTATGCCGGCAAGGTGGAGCATCTGCGCGGCGTGATCATGCCCGGCATGCAGGCCGATTTCGCGGTGTTCGACCGTGACCTGTTCCGCATCGATCCCGAAACCATCGAGCAGGCCAAGGTGATCCGCACCGTGGTGGGCGGGGTAGAGCGCTTTACCGCCTGATCGGCCCGCCCCGGCGCAGCGCCCAGGCGATGGGCGCCACGCTGGCGGTGAGGCCAAGCGCGGCGGCGACGTCTTCCCAGCCGTCGCCCGCCAACCCGGCGATCATGCCGGCCAGAGAAACGACCGCGATGATTGCCACCGGCACCAGGGGATGTGCCTGCTTCATGCCGCGCGCGCCTTGCGGGCCGGCCGAGGCTTGCCCAGCCACAGGTAGAGCCCGCTGCCCAGCACCACGATGCTCACCACGTCGAGCAGCGCCCAGAGAATTTTCATGGCCAGCCCCCCATAATCGCCAAAGTGCAGCGGTTGCGCCAGCAGCAGGCCTTTCATGTACCACGGCATCGGCGCCACACCATCGACCTGGCCGGTGCGCGCATCGACCATCACCGGGGTGAGCAGCTTGGCGGTGAGCGGGGTGGCGCCCTTTAGATAGACCGCGATGTGATCATGGCTGCTGAAAGCAGCGCCGGGAAAGGCCACGAACTGCACCGTCATCCCCGGCACGGCGGCCTGCGCATGGCGCAGCGCCAGCGCGGCAATGCCGGGGCGATAGGGCACGATCGGCCCCGTGCTGTCATGCGCTAGGCGGGCCAGGGCATCGCCGCGCCACCAGGCGGTGATCGGATCGGCCAGCGTATTGATCGTGCCGGTCAGGCCCACGACCATGGCCCAGGCGAGCGTGACGCCGCCGATCACATTGTGCCAATCGAGCCAGCGCAGGCGGTTGGACTTGCCCCGGCGTACCGTGGCAAAGCCCGGCTTGCGCGCGAAGGGCGCATAGAGCACCACGCCCGAAACCAGCGCCAAGGCAAAGCACAGGCCCATCGCGCCCAGGAAATATTCGCCCACTTTGCCCAGCAGCAAATCCTTGTGCAGATCGAGCACCGTATCCATCACGCCATGGCCGGGGGCATCGCCGTGGGGCGGTGCGGCAGTGCGCAAGTCGATTGGATTGAACTGCATCGCCGCTTCGGGCGCATCGCCGGTCGGGCCGGTGGTGAGATTGATGACCGGGCGATCTTCATCGAAACTCAGGTAGATCGGCACGCTGCCGGGATGGCGCGCCAGCGCGGCCCCCATGGCGCGGTCAACCGGCAGCAGTTCGGCCGCGCTCCAGCGTTGGGGCCGCGTCGATTTTGACAGGCCGTCGATCTCGTCATGAAAGATGAGCGGCAGGCCGGTCAGCGTCAGGATCAGCAGGAACAGCGTGCAGGTGAGGCTGGACCAGGTGTGCACCTTGCCCCAGGCGCGCAGTGTCGCGGGCTTCATGGCGCGGTGTCCTGCCACCACGGTGCAACCGCCGCCTGGCCATCGCGGGCCAGGGTGCGGCCATCGAACGCGATACCGCCGCGCATGATGAGCGCGATGGCGCGGGCATTGGCAATGTCGGTGCGTGGATCGGCATCGAGCACGACGAGATCGGCCAGCTTGCCGGGCGTGATGCTGCCCAGGTCATCCGGGCGGCCGATGATCCGGGCGTTGTCGATCGTCGCCATTTCCAGCGCTTCCAGCGGGGTCGCGCCGCCGGCCACGAAGGCGCCCATTTCCCAATGCACGCCGATGCCCTGCATTTCCCCATGGCTGCCCACGCCAACCAGACCGCCAGCGCGGCGCAGGCGCACGGCATCACGCGCAAAGCGCTGCCAGGTCTGCCAGGGTGCGGCGGTCCAGTGCCGGTCGCGCAGCCGGGCCGCCAGCGCGAACGGCGGGGGAAAGCGCGTGAGCCGCGCATCGTCTTGCGGGGCGTGGTTTTCGATTTCGTCAAACAGCAGGGGCGCGCCGCCGTAAAGCACGGTGATCGTGGGGGTATAGGCGATCTGGCTGGCCACGAACAGGCGGACCACGTCGTCATGGATCGGGGTGATGGGCAGGTTGTGCTCGTTGCCGGAAAAGCCGTCGATCGCGTGGGTCAGCTCCAGCACATAGTCGGCTGCGCCCTCGGTCGTGGGCATCATGCCCAGCCTGCGCGCGGCATTGGCCATGGCCTGCCGGGCGGCGCGGTCGCCGATCATGTAGCTCTTGATGTTGCGCGTGCGATAGGCATCCCGATAGCGGGTGAGCACATCCTGCGCGACACCTTGCGAGGTGATCGCGCTGTTGACGAAGACGCCCGGCCCGGTGCTGAACAGGCGCGGCCCGGTCGACAGCCCGGCGTCCATGCGATCGGCATAGGCAAAGATATCGGGCGTGAATGGCTGCACTTCCAGCACGGAAGTGACGCCATAGGCGAGCAGCGCGGGAAACTCCCAGTGCGTGCCATCGTGGATGGTGCGCGGAATGGGAAAGAAGTGGGCATGCGCGTCGATCAGGCCCGGAATGATGAATTTGCCGGCCAGATCGCGCACCTGCGCCCCGGCGGGAACCGGCACGGTGCCACGCGGGCCGATCGCGGCAATACGGTCGCCCATGATCACCACATCGGCATCGGCGATGACGGCACCGTGGTCCATGGTCAAAACCGTGGCGCCGCGCAGCACCTGCGGCATCGCGGGCAGCGCGCGGGGTACCTGCACCGAGAGATCGCGCGGGGTGGCGGTGCTTTCGGGATCGGCGGCGGCGAGTGCCGCAGGCGCGGCATGGCGCCAGAACGGCCCGGTGGTCCACGAAAGGCCGTCGCCATCCCAGCGCATGGTATCGGCGCCAATGCGGGTGATCTGGCGCTGCGCCGCGCTGGCGTCCGCCAGGTTCACCGGCTGGTCCGTGGCGGGCAGGGGCAGCACGTGCAATT
>NZ_KE148414.1:12781-18203 GCF_000410615.1 Novosphingobium sp. B-7
CTGCAGCTGCTTGAGGCCGGCGCCGTGCGCGATCACGCGCGGCGTGCTGCCATCCCGCCCCAACGCGACCACGTCTACAGGCCAGGCGGGATCGAGTTCGTTGGGCGCGTGCAACCGGTCGAACTGCACGGCGCGCAGGGCCACCACGCCGCTGCCATCGCGGCTCCAGCGCGGTTCGGTCCAATAGGCGCCCTGCGGCCCCAGCGCGTGGGGCGTGCCGCCTTGGGCCGGAATGGTCCACACGCCGCCGCCCGTTTCCGCGCTCAAGCGCACGAAAGCCAGGCTCTGCCCATCGGGCGACCAGGCGGGCTGGAACGCATTGCCGGCAAACAGTGCGCGCGGGGCGCCACCGGCGCGGTCGGCGAGATAGAGCGTGCCCAGCGCGGTAAAGGCAATGGCCTTGCCATCAGGAGACAGCGCCGCGCCTTCGGCCAGATGGCTGCGCACCGTGGGGCCGTCTTCGACGCGCTGCTTCACGCGGCTTGGCGGGGCGAGCGCGAGGTCGACCGGTGCCGTGAACGGGATCGGGGTCTGCACGCCGCTGGCCAGGTCGATCCGCACGAAACCGCCGCCCTTGGCCAGGATCAGCGCGCGGCCATCGGGGGTAAAGCGATATCCGGGGGTGAGGTCGTAGTAATAGCCGCCTTCCTGCCCATCGTGGTCGATCGGCCAGGCAATCCAGCGGTCTTCGCCCGTGGCCAGGTTGCGCAGGCGCAGGCCGGTCTCGCTGGTGGCGGGCGTGGTGCCATCGCGCCGCGCGGCATAGGCCAGCAACCGGCCATCGGGCGAAAGCACCGGCCGCATGCCGCCCGGCACCACGGTTTCCACCGCGCTTGTAGCCAGATCCTGCCGCACGATGGACCAGATGGGCGGGTCCTTCTCGGTCCAGGTGTGGCCGCGCTTGGTGGCATACCACACCGCCTTGCCATCGGGCGAAGGCGCTGTTCCCAGGGCATTGATGCGCTCGTCCCAGCCTTCGTTGCCGCTGGGTTGCGCCTTGACCAGCACTTGCGCCGCGCCGCCGTCGAGCGGCACGCGCCACAGCTCGAATGCGAGGACGGCATGGACCGCGCGGCTGACATAGACGCTGCGGCCATCGGGCGCCCATGCCGGTGAGGTCATGAGCACGAGCGACGTTTCGTGCGTCAGTTGGCGTGCGCCGCTGCCATCGCTGCGCGCGACCCACAGGTTGGTCACGCCCGAGCGATCGGAAATGAACGCAATCCATTGCCCGTCGGGAGAGGGCACCGGATTGCGCTCGAACGGCGTGCCGGTGAGCACCGCTTGCGCCGTGCCGCCGCCGGCCGGCATGCGATAGATATCACCCAGGATATCGAACCACAGCCAGGCGCCGTCGGGCGAGAGCGCTGGCTGCGCCCAGGTTGCTTCGTGGGCCTGATAGGCCAGATGCCGGGGCGGCTCGGCATGAGCGGCCCCGGCGGCCAGCGCCAGTACCAGGGAAAGAACCGGCGCGCCCTGGCGCATCAGAGCGACCAGTCGGCCCGCAGGCCCAGCGTGCGTGGGCGAACGATCGAGCCGGCGGGCACCGCCTGCGACGTGAATGGCGCGTTGAGAATGCCGAACTTGTCGAATACGTTGTTGGCAAACACCATGACCCGCAGCTTTTCACCCACGGTCACGCTGGCGCGCAGATCGAAGATGTTGAAATTGCCGCGTGTCGCGGTGTTGCCAAACGCGACCGGGGCCGACGACAGGTAGCGATGCGCCACTTCGAACGAAGGCTTGAACGCCACGTCGGCAAAGTCGAACTTGAGGTTGTTGGCCACCGACCAGCGCGACGATCCGGGCAGGACCGAGCCCGAGGCATAGCCGCCGCCCACGGCAAAGGTATCGGGCAGGAACGCGGTGAGGCGCGCGTCCTGGACCGTGGCGCTGGTGCTGAAGCTGGCAAAGCGCGCCAGTTGCGCCGTGGCGGACAATTCAACGCCGCTGATATTGGCGCTGCCGGCGTTGGAGACATAGGAATAGTATGACGGCGCCGGGCCAAACAGGCGTGCCTGAATGCCTTTCCAGTCGATATTGAACACCGTCGCCTCGACATAGAGGCGGTTGTCGAGCGCGTGGAATTTCACGCCCATTTCATAGTTCTTCACCCGGTCGCTGTTGTACTTGACCGGGATAGTCGGCAGCAGGCCGGCATTGGGGTTGATCCCGCCCACGCGATAGCCTTCCGAATAGGTGGCGTAGGCCAGGAAATCCTTGGTGGGCCGCGCGGTGATCGTCACCTTGGGGGTGAAGCCGTCTTCCTTGTTGGAGACGTAACCCTTGGCGTCCGTGGGGTTGTAGCCACCCGGATAGCCGCCCAGCGCACCCGCCTGGTTGACGACGGTGGCGTTGTAGCGGTTCCAGAAATAGCGGCCGCCCACGGTGATCTCGATATCGTGGCGCGGGGCATAGGTCAGTTCGCCAAAGACGCCCACGTCCTGGTTATAGGTGTCAGACAGGTAGCCATAGAGGCGGTCGCCGGGGGTCAGCACGCTACCGGCATAGCCGCCGAACAGCGCGGGATTGGCGTCGATATAGGCCGCAGCCCCGTTCTGGAAGATCTGGTCGTAGCTATGCTTGCGCGCTTCCATATAGCTCGCGCCGATCAGGTAGCGCAGCGGCGTATTGCCCTTGGAGGCAAGGCGCACTTCCGCCGTCTTGATATTGGCATTGGCGTTGCCGGCCCAATAGGCCGCACCCGATCCCGTGGTCACGCCGGTGACGTAGTAATAGGGATAGGAAAACTGGGTGAAATTGTGCTTCTCGATGACCGAGCCGATCGCGGTCAACTCGGCGCCGCCCAGGTCCTGGTCCAGGCGCAGCGAGTTCATCCAGAAGCGCGTGCGCTGCGGCTCGGCCCGTGCGGTGTTGCGGATGTAGGGGTGATCGAGATCGAGGTAGGTCTGGTCTTCCAGGTAGGTATCCTGCCACGATGACAGATAGCTGATCTTGGTCGCGGCCGTGGGCGTAAACACCACCGAACCGCGCAGGCCGCGCGTGCGGAAATCGTTGCTGCCATTCACCCCGGTGCCGGGATTGTCGAGATAGCCCGCGTCAAAGCGCTGCAGCGCGACCAGGCGCACCGCCAGCTTGTCGGTCACCAGCGGCACGTTGATCATGGCCTTGGCGGCATAGTTCGCTTCGCCATGGCTGTTCTTGGTGGTGCCGACCAGACCCGATGCGGCGGCATCGATCTTGGTCGGATCGGCCAGGTTCACCACATAGTTGACGAGGCCGCCCAAGGTGGAGGAACCGAACAGCGTGCCCTGCGGGCCGCGCAGCACTTCCACCCGGTTGAGATCGAATGTGTCGACATCGGGGATGGCGATGGGAAAGCCCGGTTCAACCAGCGGCACTTCGTTGAGGTAATAGCCGACCGTGGTCTGGCCCTGTTCGTGATAGGTCGTCGCCGCGATCCCGCGGATCACCACCTCGGAAATGCCAGGCTGATAATCGTTGAACACCACGCCGGGCAGGCGGGCGATGTAATCGCCCAGGCTCTGCGCGTTGGCGGCGGCCAGGTCCTTGCCCGAGACGGCGCTGGCGGCGATCGGCGTCTGGTCGAGCGCCACGGCGCGCTTGGTCGCGGTGACGACGATGCTGCCGGCGCTTTCGGCCGCCGGTTCATCTGCGGCCAGGGCCGGCTGGGCAGCGAGTGCCAGCGCGGAAACGCCGGCCAGGCAGGCAAGATGCAGTGTGGTCCTCATGGTACTTCCCCTGTGCATGTCATGGATCGCCCGGTTCGGCTATCCTGCGGTTTCGTCCCTGTGTGCCGCTGCATGGGCCTGCAGGCGGTCGTCGTTGAGCCGCTGCATCCACCCGGCAAGCACCGGATCGGGATGGGCGGCGATGATTTCGCGCAGTTCGGGCAGGTCTTCCTCCTGCCCCAGCTTGAACCGCGCATCGGTGGCAGTAACCGTGGCGCGAAAGCCGATGATCCGCGCCATCAGGTGTGGCAGGCGCGCGCCGGCTTCTTCTATCTGCCAGGGCCGTGGCTGGTCCGCCTCGACATGGCTGGTCAGTCGGCGCACGGCAGGCATCGTGCCATCCTCGTCGAACGTTACGCGCACTGCGAAGGCGGCGACGGCAAAGTTCCAGGTGGGGGCCCAGTGTGGCTTGCTCACCAGCGCTGGCGAGACATAGCCCTGCGGCCCCATGACCAGCACGTGCGCGCGCGGATCGGCCTGCAAGGCGGCGACCTGCGCATTGCGGCGCGAGCAATGACCGATCAGCGCCGTCACCTGGCCGCTCTCGTCGAGTTCAGCCACCAGCGGCAAAGGCGTCGCGAAAAAGCCGGCCTCGCCATGGTTGACGAGCCATGCCAGCGGATAGTCCGCCACGAGCCGGGCCAGATCGGCAGGGGTGCCAGAAGGAAAGTCCATGGCCGCCATCTTGCCGCTTCCCTGGCCCGGTAAAAGTGCCAGATCCGCAATTTGTCGGGGGCCAATACCCCGCGCTCAACCCCGGCCCAGTGCACCCAGCACGCGCACCGCCTGCACCGTGCGTTCCGCGGCATGGCTGGCAAAGCCCAGGCGAAGGCCATGGGGGGCATTCTCGGCCAGGCGATAGGATGCCGATTGGGCAAAGGTGATGCCAGCCGCGCCTGCGCCTTCCTCGATCCGGGCAAGCGCGGCCAGATCCTGGAATTCCAGCCACATTGCCAGGCCGCCGGCCGGCAGGCGGGCGCTGACCAGATCTCCCAGTTCGTCCTGTACGGCCTGGGCCAGCGCATCCCGGCGCTGGCCATAGATGCGCGTGGCCTTGCGCGCGTGGCGGCGCACTTCGCCTTCTTCGAACAGCATGGCCACCGCATCCTCGGTCAGGCTGTTGCCCATGCCATCGCCGATCGAAACCTGGTGTGCCGCCGCCGCGATCACTGGCGTTGGCGCCACGATATAGCCCACGCGCAGCGCGGGCAGCAGCAGCTTGGACAACGAGCCCACATAGATCACCACATCGGGCGCATAGGCGGCCATGGGCAGCAGCGGTTGCGAGCCAAAGCGAAATTCGTGGTCGTAATCGTCCTCGATGATGGCAAAGCCGAACTGGCGGGCCAGCTCCACCAGGCGCAGCCGTCGCTCCGGCGCGAGCGAAACGGTGGAGGGGAACTGGTGGTGCGGGGTAAGGAAAACCGCGCAGACCTTCCGGCTGCGACAGGCGCGCTCCACCGCGTCGACGTCGATGCCCTCGTCGTCAAGCGGTACCGGCAGCACCGGCACCCCGGCCGCCTGGAACGCGGCGACGGCGGGTTCATAGGTCAGCGCCTCGGCCAGGGCGACCGCACCGGGACGGGCGAGCAGCCGTGCGGCGAGCGCGATGCCCATCTGGCTGCCCCGCGTGACGCAAACGTTTTCCGCGCCCACCACCAGCCCGCGCTCCTCGCGCAGCATGGTAGCGAGGCTCGCGCGCAGCTTGT
>NZ_KE148415.1:0-207 GCF_000410615.1 Novosphingobium sp. B-7
CGCCGCGCGGGTTCAGCCGCACCAGGCGTTCACCCGTCACCAGCCATGCGCCGCCGCGCCGTGCACAATGCGCCAGCGGGGCTGGCCAAGCGCAGGATCGTGCGCGCCGCCTGGCCAGGGGCAATGGCATAGGCGGCGCGGGCATCGCCAACATAGACCACGCCATCATCGCCGCCGGCCAGGCGATAGCTGGTGGGCGAATTGGCA
>NZ_KE148415.1:867-7835 GCF_000410615.1 Novosphingobium sp. B-7
CGGGCGCCTGGGCCATGTCGGTGACCTGGCGCGAGGGATGCGGCATTGCCATGTCGACCAGCCGCCCATCGCGCCAGGCCATCACCCCGCGCCCACGGCCCAGCCCGACCCACACGGTGCCATCCTGCGCGCTGGCCAATTGCGACACCACCAGCCGCGCGCCCTGGCCGCCGGGCTGGGGCACGGGTTCGAACGTCAACCCGTCAAAGCGGAACAGTCCTTCCACGCTGCCGATCCACAGAAACCCGTCGCGCGATTGCGTCAGCGCGTTGATCCGGCCCGGCGCGCCTTCTTCCAGGGTCCAGTGTTCGTGCTTGTATCCCGCCAGCACGCCCGCTTGGGCCTGAACCGGCGCCTGAACTGGCGCTTGGGCCTGGCCCTGCCGCTGGGCCATCGGCGCACTGGCCATGAGCGCCAGCCCGCCGGCCGCCAGCACGGCAATGCCGCGCCTACAGTTCAATGATGCCCCGCCGCGCCGCCTTGGTCACGGCGTGGGTCCGATCGTTGACATGCAGCTTGCCAAAGATGTTCTTGATGCCGGACTTGACCGTTTCCTCGGCCAGGTTGAGCGTCCAGGCGATCTGTTTGTTGGCATGGCCCGAGGCGATCAGTTGCAGGATCTGGGTTTCGCGCGGGGTCAGCGGCTCGTCGATCGCGTGCAGCGCGATTTCCTGTGCCACATCGGGCGCCAGGTGGCGCTGGCCTTCGTGCACGGTGCGGATCGCGCCGAGAAGTTCGCGGCGCAGGCTGCTTTTGAGCAGGAAACCCGCCGCTCCCGCGCGCAGCGCCTGCAGCGCCTGCGCGTCACCGGAATAGGTGGTCAATACCAGGATGCGCGCCTGGGGATGGCGGGCGCGGATCGCTTCGATCGCCTGAAGGCCGGTCATCCCCGGCATGCGCAGGTCCATCAGCACCACCGCCGGGCGCAGGGCATCGTATATCGCCACGGCTTCATCGCCGGTCGCTGCCTCGCCCACCACGGCCATGTCGGGCTGCATCGCGATAACGGCGGCCACCCCTTCGCGCAGCATCGGGTGATCGTCGGCAATCAGGATGCCTATCGTGGTATCGGTGCGCGCGGGCATGGAGGAAGGCGATACCACGCGCGTCGCGGCCTGGGTAGCCACCCGAAATGGGGGTGCGCCCAGCCCCCATGCTGGGGCTGGCAGGGCAGGCGCGAGGGCGCACACTTGGGCTGGAACACAAAGCTGGCCGCACCGGGCAAAGGTTGCCCTTGGTGTTGCGGCCGGAAGGGGAGCCTTCACGTCATGCCCACGATCACCACCGCCGATGGCACCGAAATCTTCTACAAGGACTGGGGCAGCAAGACCGCGCAGCCGGTGGTTTTCCACCACGGCTGGCCGCTTTCTGCCGACGACTGGGATGCCCAGATGATGTTCTTCTTGGGGCAGGGTTATCGCGTGATCGCGCACGATCGGCGCGGCCATGGCCGGTCCACCCAGACCGACGACGGCAACGAGATGGATACCTATGCCGCTGATGTCGCGGCGCTGGCCGATCATCTCGATCTCAAGGATGCGATCCACGTGGGCCATTCCACCGGCGGCGGCGAAGTGGCGCACTATGTGGCACGGGCCAAGCCCGGCCGCGTGGCCAAGGCCGTGCTGATCGGCGCGGTGCCGCCGATCATGCTGCAAACCCCGGCCAATCCCGGCGGCCTGCCGATGGACGTGTTCGACGGGTTCCGTTCGGCACTGCTTGCCA
Organism: Novosphingobium sp. B-7; assembly: GCF_000410615.1. Classification (NCBI taxonomy): domain Bacteria; kingdom Pseudomonadati; phylum Pseudomonadota; class Alphaproteobacteria; order Sphingomonadales; family Sphingomonadaceae; genus Novosphingobium; species Novosphingobium sp. B-7. The sequence goes on from NZ_KE148415.1 coordinate 2,593, forward strand.
ACCGCGCGCAGTTCTTCCGCGATGTGCCCGAAGGCCCGTTCTTCGGCTTCAACCGCCCCGATGCCAAGGTTTCGCAAGGCCTGATCGACAACTGGTGGCGCCAGGGCATGATGGGCGGGGCCAAGGCCCACTATGATTGCATCAAGGCCTTTTCCGAAACCGATTTCACCGAAGACCTGAAGGCGATCGACCTGCCCGTGCTGATCATGCACGGCGAAGACGATCAGATCGTGCCGATCGCGGATTCAGCGCACCTGGCGATCAAGCTGGTCAAGCACGGCACGCTCAAGACCTATGCCGGCTTCCCCCACGGCATGGCCTCGACCCATCCCGAGGTGATCAACGCCGATCTGCTCAGCTTCTTCAAGGCCTGAGCCGATGACCTACGAAACCAGCATCGATCTTTCCGCCCACGTCCGCAAGGCATCGGTGGCGCTGCTCCAGGCCCGGCTGTCCGATGCGCTCGACCTGGAAGCGCAGGCCAAGCAGGCGCACTGGAACGTGCGCGGCCGCCATTTCCTGCAACTGCACGGCCTGTTCGATGCCGTGCATGGCCAGGTGGAGGAATTCGTCGATCTCCTGGCCGAGCGGATCACCACGCTGGGCCATGTCGCCGATGGCCGGGTACAGACCACCGCCGGCGCCACCACGCTCTATGAATATCCGCTCGCCGCCCATGGCGGTGACGCGCATATCCGCGCCTTGGCGGCCAGCCTGGCGCTGTTCGGCAAGGCCGTGCGCGCCGCGATCGACAGCGCGGCGGGCGAGGGCGATGCCACCACGGCCGACCTGTTCACCCAGATCTCGCGCGAGAGCGACAAGCAGTTGTGGCTGCTCGAAGCGCATCTGCTGGCCGACTGACCCACACCCTCTCCTTCAAGGACAGATCTCATGACCTTTCATGCCAAGTCGCTGATCAATCCTGACGACACCGTGTTCATCTTCGTCGATCACCAGCCGCAGATGGCCTTTGGCGTCACCAGCATTGATCGCCAGCAGCTCAAGAACAACACCGTCGCCCTGGCCAAGGCGGCCAAGCTGTTCGGCGCGCCGATCATCCTGACGGCGGTGGAGACCAAGTCGTTCTCGGGCTATATCTGGCCTGAACTGCTCGACGTGGTGCAGCAGACCCCGATCGAGCGGACCTCGATGAACAGCTGGGACAGCGATGAACTGGTCGCCACCGTCAAGGCCACCGGCCGCAAGAAGCTGGTGATCGCCGCGCTGTGGACCGAAGCCTGCCTGCTCTTCCCCACGCTCAGCGCGATCGAGGAAGGGTTCGAGGTCTATATCATCACCGACGCCTCGGGCGGCACCTCGCCCGAAGCGCACGATGTGGCGATCCGCCGCATGGAGCAGGCCGGCGCCCATTCGCTGACCACGATCAACGCCGTGCTGGAACTGCAGCGCGACTGGGCGCGGCGCGGAACCTATGACGGCGTCATGGCCATCGCGCGCGAGCATTTCGGTGCCTACGGCATGGGCGTCGATTATGCCTATACCATGCTGCACGGCGCGCCGCAGCGCGGCCAGTTCGCGCACGAAGTGGTGGGCGGCGCCGAGCATTGATCTTGTCTCCGTCATCCCGGACTTGATCCGGGATCCCGCTCGCTTCTGGCCGTGCGCTGACAAGGAAGCGGGGCCCCGGGTCAAGCCCGGGGTGACGATCAGGCGAAATTGCAGACTTTGTTACCAATCCCCCCGGCGGCCCGTCCCATCCCTCTTGCGGGGCGGGCCGTTTCCCCAAGGAAACTGCGCCATGAAGGCATATCTCGCGTCGCTGGCGGCCGGCCTGCTGGTCGGCATTGTCTATTCGCTGATCGGGGTGCGTTCCCCGGCGCCGCCGGTCATCGCGCTGGTCGGGCTGCTGGGCATCCTGGTGGGCGAACAGGTGGTGCCGCTGGTGCGCCATGCCGCTGCCGGCCATTCGATCACTGCCTTTGTCCGCACCGATTGCCGCAGCCACGTGTTCGGCCGCCTGCCCGATGGCTCCGCACCGGAAAAGGACGCGTAAGGCCATGGCCGATACCCTGATCGTCAACGCCAAGGTCACCACGCTGGATCGCGCCAACCCCCAGGCGCAGGCCGTGGCCATCCGCGACGGACGTTTCCTGGCGGTGGGCAGCGAGGCCGAAGTGCGCGCCGCTGCCGCGCCCCAGGCGCGCGTGATCGATGCCGGCGGGCGCCGCCTGATCCCCGGCCTGATCGACAGCCACATGCACATCATCCGGGGCGGCCTCAATTACAACATGGAGCTGCGCTGGGACGGCGTACCCAGCCTGGCCGATGCCATGGCGATGTTGAAAGCGCAGGTCGATCGCACCCCCGCGCCGCAATGGGTGCGCGTGGTCGGCGGCTTTACCGAGCACCAGTTTGCCGAAAAACGCCTGCCGACGCTGGCCGAACTCAACGCCGTGGCGCCCGATACGCCGGTGTTCATCCTGCATCTCTATGATCGCGCGCTGCTCAATGCCGCCGCGCTGCGGGTGGTGGGCTATGGCAAGGACACGCCCAATCCGCCCGGCGGCGAGATCGTGCGCGATGCCGCTGGCAATCCTACCGGGCTGCTGCTGGCCCAGCCCAATGCCACGATCCTCTATTCCACGCTGGCCAAGGGGCCCAAGCTGCCCGAGGATTACCAGATCAATTCCACCCGCCATTTCATGCGCGAGGTCAACAGCCTGGGCGTGACCGGGGTGATCGATGCCGGGGGCGGTTTCCAGAACTATCCCGATGATTACGCCATCATCGAAAAGCTGCACGCCGACAACCAGCTTACCGTGCGCATCAGCTACAACCTGTTCACGCAAAAGCCCAAGGAAGAGCTGGCCGATTTCGCCGGCTGGGTGAAACAGGTTTCGCCCGGACAGGGCGATGACACCTATCGCCACAACGGCGCGGGCGAGATGCTGGTCTATTCGGCTGCCGATTTCGAGGACTTCCGGGTGGAGCGCCCCGACATGCCGCCAAGCATGGAAGGCGATCTGGAGCCGGTCATCCGCCTCTTGGCCGAGCATCGCTGGCCCTGGCGGCTGCACGCCACCTATGACCAGACGATTTCGCGCGCGCTCGATGTATATGAAAAGGTCAACCGCGATATCCCGCTGACGGGTATCAACTGGTTCTTCGACCATGCCGAGACGATCAGCGACCGCAACATCGATCGCATCGCAGCGCTGGGCGGCGGCATCGCCGTGCAGCACCGCATGGCCTATCAGGGCGAATACTTCGTCGAACGCTATGGCCACCGCGCTGCAGAGCGCACGCCGCCGATCGCGCGGATGATCGCGGCGGGCATTCCCGTGGGCGCCGGCACCGATGCCACCCGCGTGGCAAGCTACAACCCGTGGGTATCGCTGTCGTGGCTGGTGACGGGCCGTACGGTGGGCGGCATGGCGCTCTATCCCGGCGCCAACCGCGTCAGCCGCGAAAAGGCGCTGGCCATGTGGACGCACGAGAACACCTGGTTTTCCAACGAGGTGGGCAAGAAAGGCCAGATCATGGCCGGCCAGCTGGCCGATTGCGCGCTCTTGAGCGCCGACTACTTCGCCGTGCCCGAACATGACATTGCCCATATCCGCAGCGTGTTGACGCTGCTGGGCGGAGAGGTGGTGCACGGGCAGGGGGACTTTGCCCCGCTGGCCCCGGATCTGCCGCCGGCCATGCCGGATTGGTCGCCGGTCAACACGTTCGGCGGCTATTACCAGACCGACCAGGCACGGAACATGCTGGCCAATGCCTGCGGCTGCGCCACCGCCTGCGGTGTCCATGGCCACGATCATGCCGCTGCGCTGGGCCAGGCCGCGCCGGTTGCCGATGTGCAAACGTTCTGGGGCGCACTGGGCTGCGGCTGCTGGGCGGTTTGACAGGAGAAACGATGATGAAGCTGCGCCTTTCCCTCGCCCTTGCGACCGCGCTGTTGACGGCCTCGGCCCCGCTGGCGGCCAAGCCGGTGCCGATGGCCGATTATGCCGTGGGCCCGCAATACGATACCACCCACGTCTATGTGCCGCAGGAGCAGTTCGACGCGTTCGTCACCGCGTTCCAGGCCACGTTTGGCGGCACCACCAGCAAGCAGGGCGAATTCCAGGTTACCCCCACGCCCAGCCTGACCAAGTCGCAACTCGTGCTCACGCCAGCAGGCACGGTTTCGGTGTTCGGGTTCAAGACGCCGATCCCCTATCCGTTTGGCGCCGAACGCACCGGCTATCTGGTCACGGACATGGACGCGGCGGTGCAGGCCGCACGCGCCGCCGGTGCCACGCGCCTGATTGAAACCTTTCCCGATCCGATCGGCCGCGACGTGGTGGTGCAGTGGCCGGGCGGCGTGAACATGCAGCTCTATTGGCACACAGCCACGCCGCACTATGCGCCGCTGGCCACGGTGCCGGAAAACCGCGTGTACCTGACCGCCGACGCCGCCGACGCGTTCATCGCGGCATGGACCCGCTTTGCTCATGGCCGCGTGGTGTCTGACGACAAGACCGCGCCGGGCGCTGAAGCGGGCCTGCCGGCCCCGATCCGCCGCGTGATGATCGAGAGCGGCTATGGCAAATTGACGGTGCTGGTGTCCAGCGGCCAGCTGCCCTGGCCCTGGGGCCGCGACATGACCGGCTATGCCGTGCCTGATCTGGCCGCCACCCTGGCCAAGGCGACCGCCGCTGGCGTGGAAACCCTGGTACCGGCGCGCGAAGTGGGCGGCCGCCGTGCCGCGCTGGTGCGCTTCCCGGGCGGCTATATCGCCGAAATCCACCAGAACGCGATGCGTTAAGCGCCATGCCCCGTCTTGCGCCTGTTCCACCGGCCCCGGCCGATCCGCGCTTCGTCGATGCCATCCTCGATTGGCCGCCCACCTGGTTTGTCGCCCGCCTCTTGCTGGTGGGCGCCTATCTGGTGGGGGCGCTGGCCAAGCTGGGTGACTGGCCCGGCGCGGTTGCCGAACAGGCGCATTTCGGCATGACGCCGCCGGCGCTGTGGGCCGGCGTGACCATCGCGGTGGAACTGATCGGCCCGGCGCTGATCCTGGTCGGCCGGCTGGTGTGGCTGGGCGCGGGGATGCTGGGCGTGTTCACGGTGCTGGCGGCCTGCCTCGCCAATCCGTTCTGGGCGCTGCAGGGGCCGGCGCGCTTTGCCGCCACCAACGCGTTTTTCGAGCATCTCGGCCTGGCCGGCGGCTTTGTCCTGGCGGCATTGGTGGCCGAACATGCGCGGCGCGAGGGGCGCATGTGAGCGTGCCCCGCGCC
>NZ_APCQ01000654.1:0-4343 GCF_000410615.1 Novosphingobium sp. B-7
GGCCTGACCGCGGGGGCCGATGACCAGGCCTGGCGCTTTGGCCAGAATGCCGGCACCTGGGGCGCCAATGCCGGGTTCGGCTGGCAATCGCCCGATGGGCGGCTGGCGCTGGTAGCCAGCGCGGCGCTGAGCCGGCGCCATTTCGCCAGCGTGGAGCAGACATATCAATCGGGCAACCTGGCCTATGCCCTGACCGACGCGCAGGGCAACAGCGCGCCGGGGCTGGACCCGGCGGCCAATCTGCTGCTCGCCTCGGTCAACGCACAGGTCACGCGCGGCACCGCGCACGAAGAGACCGCGTTCCTGTCGCTGGGGTGGCGGGCGAGCGACCGGCTGACGCTGACGGCGAGTGCGATGTGGGCCAGCCGCGCGATTGCCCAGGATGTCTATCAGGTCAGCGTGCAGGGCGGCCGTGCCGCCGGGTTCTTTGCCCAGACCGCCACCGCCGGTGGCCTGCTACGCACCCAGAGCGTGCGCGCCGATGCGCACTATTGGTTCGAAACCAATCCCGAGCGTGACCGGCTGGGCATGGCCCAGGCCGCGCTGGCGTGGGACGCTGGCGCGACCAAGGCGCAGGCCCGCGTGTTTGCCGCGCTGGGCCGTACCGACCGGCCCGACCATATCGAGATTTCGTTCTGGGACGCGGATACCACGCGGCTTTCCGGCGGGGTCAACGTGGCGGATGTGCGCGGCTTTCCTGTGCTCAAGCTCGCCCCGGCCGATGCCGCGCTGGTCGCCAATCCACTCGCCTTTCCTGTGCACAACCAGGGGGAGCGCGAAAGCGAGACGAGCCAGGACCACCGTCTGGGCGGGGACTGGCGCGTGCAGGCCAGCCCCGCGCCGGGCTGGCAGGCCGAGATTGGCGGCCTGGCGCTGCGATCATGGCGCAGCCGGGAGACCGCGCATTTCCTCTATGCCGATACGCTGCCCGCCGGCACCACGCTGGGCAACAGCGGGCTGGTCGATGGGCAGATCGGGCCGGTGCTGCGCGGGGTCTATGACTATGCCATCCCGACCATCGCCGATGCCGCGCTGCTGCGTGCGATCGGCCGGGCCAGCGTGCAGCCGCGCACCATCGACGACAGCAACGCCAATGCCTATGCCCTGCACGAAGACCGCCTGGCCGCTTATGCCATGGTGACGCGGCACCTGGGCGGGGATGACGATGCGGGGGAGGGCGATGCGGGGAAGGGCGCGCTTGACCTGTCGCTGGGCCTGCGCGGCGAATGGTCTGGCGTGAGCGGGCGCTATTGGCTGGCGGGCAACGATGGCGTGCCGGCCGATGGCGTGGCCTATGGCTGGAACCACCTGTCGGCCCACTATGCCGCGCTCTTGCCCAGCGTCACACTGCACTGGCGGCCCGATCGGCAATGGACGTTCGATGCGGCGCTGTGGACCAGCCTGACGCGGCCATCGCCCTATCAGCTTACTGGCGGAGGCAGCGCCACGCGCGACAGCCAGGGGGTGACCGAAATCCAGCTGTCCAACCCCGATCTCAAATCCGTGCGCGGCACCAATGCCGATCTGAGCGTGGCCTGGCAGGGGCCGGGCGGGCTGCACCTGGCGCTGGGCGGTTTTGCCAAGCACCTGGCGCGCTATCTCAATGATACCGGCAACGATCTTAACAATCCGGCCAGCGTGATGGAATACCGCGCGATCCGCCTGATCCGCCCGGAAAACGGCGGCACCGCGACGATTCTGGGGCTGGAGGCGAGCATGGCCGTGCCGCTGGACCTGGTGGCTGGCGTGTTGCGCCATCTGGCCGTGGCGGCTGATCTCACGCTGCTGCACAGCGCGGTGCACCTCAATAATCCCGCGCTCGACCGGGTGGAGCGCACGCAATATGCCCCCGCCAGCAACCTCTTGCTGCGGCTGCATTATGATGACGGCCGCTGGTCTGCCGATGCCGCCTGCCGGCTGACCGGCGCCTATATCCAGGAATACGGGATCGACGTGCCGACCTTTGCCGGCACCGCGCCGCTATCGGGCAGCGCGCTCGATACCTGGGTGCGTCCATCGCGGCAGGTGGACCTGGCCATGGCGCGCCACTGGGGCCGGCAGACGCTGCGCCTGGCGCTGCGCAACGCGCTGGATGATACCGCCTATCGCGCCACGATCGGCCGCTATAGCGACGCCGTGCCGCAGACGATCCTGGGCGGGCGGCAACTGCTCTTGACCTGGTCGGCGGGCTTCTGAAACGACGCGAATTTGCGTCCGTTTTCTTTTCAGGAAAAAGATTGTCGACACAATCTTGGGAACCACATCGGGTGATGGCCGGTTGCGAAACCAGGCCGGGTTTTTCCGGTCGAGCGCTAAGTCTATGGCAAGATGGGAGTTCGACACGTGAAGGTTTTCCATTTCCTGGTGGCAGCAGCGGCGATGACCAGTGTTCCGGCGCTGGCCCAGGCCCAGACCGCACCGGCGGCGAACGCTGCGGCAACCGTGGCCGTGGGTGGCACCATCTTCGATCCGCAGGGCGGCGAAGTGGGCAAGATCGTGAGCATGACCGGTGATGCCGTGGTGGTCGATACCGGGACCAACAAGGCCACTTTGCCCAAGAGCGCCATCGGCACCGGACCCAAGGGCCCGATCATCGCCATGACCAAGGCCCAGATCGACGAGCAGGTGGCCGCTGCCAACCAGAAGGCCAGCGCAGCGGTGGAAGCGGCGATGGTTGCCGGAGCACCGGTGAAAGGCAAGGCCGGCGGCGCGATCGGCACAGTCAAGGAAGTAAAGGGCGACCAGGTGATCGTGGCGCGCAGCGCCGGTTCGGTCGCTTTGCCCAAGACGGCGTTTGGCCTGGGTGCGGATGGCCTGTTCATCTCGATGACCGCAGCCGAACTGGATGCCGCGACCAAGGCGGCTGCCCCGGGGGCGTAATGCGGTGGCCCGGCCTGCCCCAGGGCGGGCCGGGCGCGCTTCGATCCAACCGGAAAAACAGTTGATTCGGCGCTATTTGCCTCTGGCCGCTTGCCGGGATTCGTGATCAAACGGCGTGTCGCTTGGACAAGGGGCATGCCACCATGAATCGGGTGTTGTTGACCAGCTTAGGGCTGTGGGTTGCCGTGTCTGGCCTGGCCGCGCCCGCTGCCCATGCCGAGGGCGCGAACAAGTGCAAGGTGGGCCTGATCGCCAAGCTGCCGGTGGTGATGGAAAACACCCGCGCCAGCGTGCCGGTAACCGTCAACGGCAAGGAAACCCGCGTCTGGCTCGATAGCGGGGCGTTCTTCAACTTCATGCCCAAGGCCCGCGCGGTGGAATTGGGCCTGCGGACCGAGCCGCTGCCGATGGGGTTTTACATGACCGGGATCGGCGGCACGGTGACGCCCGAACTGGCGCAAGTGCGTGATTTCGGAATCGTGGGCGTCACGCTGCACAACGTGCAGTTCCTGGTGGGCGGTAGCGATGCCGGCAACGGCTTTCTCGGCGCCAACCTGCTGGGCGTGCAGACCACCGAGTTCGATCTTGCCAAGGGCGTGGTCAACCTGTTCCAGGAGCGCGGCTGCGACGGGATCAGCCTAGCCTATTGGGGCAAGGGCATGTCGGTGGGCGAGGCGCGCGTGTTTCGCCCGACCGACGAGCATGATTATCACATCATCGTCGAAGTGATGATCAACGGGCAGTCGATGCACGCCCTGCTCGATACCGGGGCGCCCACCACTCTGCTGGGCCGCCGGGCGGCCGAGCGCGCTGGCATAGATATGTCGGCGCCCGATGTGGTCAATTCGATGCGCATGGGCGGCATCGGCATGAAGCGGCGGGAAAGCTGGATCGTGCGCACCAAAACCATCTCGATCGGGGGCGAGGAAATCCGCAACAGCCCGATCCGGGTGATCGACGATGCCGACGATGACCGGTCGAGCGACATGATCCTGGGCGTCGACTTTCTGCTGTCGCACCACATTATCGTGTCGCGCGCGCAAAGGCTCATGTTCGTGACGTACAATGGCGGGCCGATCTTTTCCGCAACGACCGATGGCGAAATCGGGCGGCTGGAAACCCGTGCCGAAAACATGGGCAAGGCCGAAACCACGGCCGATCCCAAGACGGCCGACGAATTTGCCGGGCGCGCTTCTGGCCGGATGGATCGCGGCGATACTGCCGGCGCGGTTGCCGATTTTTCCGAGGCGCTGCGCCTGGCGCCGACGCGGGCCGATCTGCTGGAGCATCGCGCCAATGCCTATCTGCGCAGCGGCAAGCTCGATCTGGCGCGACAGGATCTTGATGCCGGGCTGGCCATGCGGCCCGAGGATCACCGCCTCCTGACCCGGCGCGCGCAGTTGCGGCTGGCCACCGGGGACCGCGCCGGCGCACGCGCCGATACCGATGCGGCGGCCGCGCAT
>NZ_KE148416.1:0-212 GCF_000410615.1 Novosphingobium sp. B-7
ACCAGGGGCTGTGGTGGCACGAAGGCGGCGCCTGGCACACCCTGGCGACACCCCGCGCGCTGCCCGCCAACATCGCGATCGGCGGCGATGGCCGAGCGATCGTGGCATTTCGCGGGCCGGCGCCGCGCGGGGCAGATCTGCCGTTCGTGGCGATTTCGCCCGCGCAGTTGCAGGTCGACGGGATCGAAGGCCTGCTGCCGAGCCCGCTTGAC
>NZ_KE148416.1:463-2461 GCF_000410615.1 Novosphingobium sp. B-7
CCTCAACAGCTTTGCCCAGAAGGCCGCCGGCGCCCAGGTGGCGCAGGGCGGCGACGGGCGTATCTGGTTCCTCACGCGCCGCAACTTGGTGTGGATCGATCCGGCCGCGCTGCGCCGCAATCTGCTGCCGCCCGCAGTCATGGTGCGCAGCCTGGTGGCTGGCGGCACGGCGCGGGCGCCGAGCGCCGGGCTGCGCCTGCCGCCGGGCACGCGATCGGTGCGGATCGATTTCACCGCCACGAGCCTGACCGTGCCGCAACGCGTGCAGTTCCGCACCCGCCTGTCTGGCCCGGGCCTGCCAGGGCAATGGACCGCACCATCGACCGAGCGCAGCGTGACGTTCAGCGATCTGGGGCCGGGCCGCTATACGTTCCAGGTCATCGCTGCCAACGAGGACGGCGTGTGGAACGCGGGCGGCCAGACCATGCAGTTTGCCATCGCCCAGCGGTTCTACCAGACTTGGTGGTTCCCCCTCGCCGCGATCGTGGCGCTCTCGGCCATGCTCTATCTGCTCTACATCGCGCGGGTGCAGTATCTGGGCCGGTTGATCCGCGATCGCATGGCCGAACGCACCAGCGAGCGCGAACGCATTGCCCGCGAACTGCACGACACCTTGATCCAGGGCGTGCAGGGCCTGATCATGCGCTTTCAGTCGGTGGCCGATCACCTTTCGCACGATCCCGCCGCGCAAGCCGTGCTGACCCCGGCGCTGGACCGGGCCGAGGAAATGCTGATCGAGGGGCGCGACCGGGTGAAAGGCCTGCGCCGCCTGGAAGACCGCCACCTGCGCCGCGAACTGCAACGCCTGCTCGACAACCTGGTCACCGGCGCCAGCCTGACGCTGAACGTCAAAGGCGAAGTGCGGCCGCTGCACCCCGATATCGTCGATGAAATCCTCGCCATCGTCGGCGAGGCGCTGTGCAACGCGGCGCGCCATGCCCAGGCCGATGCGATCGATGTGAACGTGGAGTATGGCGCGCGGGCGCTGGCGGTGTTTGTCAGCGACGATGGCATCGGCATTGCCAGCATCGATGGCGAGGACGGCGCGAACGGCAGCGCGGTAAGCGCGGCGCTGATGAAGGGCCATTATGGCCTGATCGGCATGCGCGAGCGGGCGCGGCGCATCGGCGCATCGTTTTCCATCGAAAGCGGGCATCGCCTCGGCACGCTGGTGCGCCTGTCGGTGCCCGCGCGCCTGGCCTACGCCGCCTGAATAGCGTCAGGGCGCGGTGGGCAAGGCAGGGTCGGGCGTGGCGCTCTTGTGCGGATGGCGCAGGTTCTCGATCTCGGCAGCGCGGCGCTTGAGATAGAAATCGCGCGTGGCGTTGTAGGGATCGGCCGATTCCGCGCGGAACTTCTTGAGCTGGCCATCGATCGCCACGCGGTCGTCCAACCCGCCGATCACGGTGACGGCCAGGCCATAAGGCACGGTATCGAGTGGCTCGCCCACGGCCAGCGGGAACCAGGAGCGATCGACCGTGGTGCCAATCAGGTCGCGCAGCGTGGTCGGCCCGATCAACGGCAGGAACAGGTATGGCCCCGATTTCACGCCGTAAAAGCCCAGCACGTCCGCCAGGCCATTGGGCCGATAGGGTATCTTGAGCGGCTTGGCCTTGGCCACGTCGATCAGCCCAGCGAGGCCAATGGTGGAATTGACGGTAAAGCGCACCAGCACCTGCCCGGCCTTGCCAAACTTGTGTTCGAGCAGGAACGCCACGAAGTTCGACGGCTCACGCAAGTTGTAGAGCGCATTGTGCAGCCCGTGGCGCAGCGGCGATGGCAGGCCGTGGACATAGAGCCGCGCCACCGGCGCCACCACCAGCTTGTCGCCCTTCTGGATCGCCTCGTAAGACTTTTCGTTGACGGCGTGGACCGGGTCCTGCCGCGAATAGGCATCGCCCTGCACCACGATGCCGGGTTCTTCCTGCACATCTGCAGGTTCGGACGGGGGCATGGCGGCCGGCGGCGCCGTAGGCGCAGGCGTGGTGGGCCCAGGCG
>NZ_KE148417.1:0-313 GCF_000410615.1 Novosphingobium sp. B-7
AGCAGCACCATGCCCCCGGCCGCGCCCGCCAAGGCCATCGCCGGCAGCGCGAAAGGCTGCACCGCAAAGCCGGTAAACAGCGACAGCACCGCACCTAGCGCGGCGAGCGGCGCCACCCCGAACAGGCCGGGATCGGCCAGGGGATTGCGCAGATAGCCCTGCATCGCCGCACCCGCCGCGCCCAGTCCGGCCCCGACGATCACCGCCAGCACCGCGCGCGGCAGGCGCAGTTGCGCCAGAATCACCGTGGCATTGGCACCGGCCGGATCGAACGGATTGATCCACACCTGCCCGGCCAGCAGGCACAGCGGAA
>NZ_KE148417.1:476-757 GCF_000410615.1 Novosphingobium sp. B-7
TGGGGGAAATCGGCACGCGCGCGGTGTGGCGCAGCGCCGCCAGCGCGGGATGGAACAGCAGGCGGTCTTCCTGCGGCGCGGCCTGATCGGCCAGGGTGCCGCGCGGGGTGCCCACGGCCATGATCACGCGCGGCGGATCGGCCAGCATGCGCTCCAGCGACAGGCGTTCGGATTGGCCCAGGCCGCGTTGCGCACTGAAATTGGCAAAGCCGGCACGCATCATCAGGTCTGATGCCAGGGTATTCTGGCCCGGCACCAGGCCGCCCGGTTCCCACAGCACG
>NZ_KE148418.1:0-2973 GCF_000410615.1 Novosphingobium sp. B-7
CTGGGTGCGCCGGAAGCGGTGCTGAGCTTTGCCGAGCGGGACGCGGGTGGACCGGCGATCCCGTCGCGCTTCCTGCTGCGCATCCGCGCGATGCTGGGCGAAGATGGCGTGGCGTGGGAACGCGACGCGGTCGACCTGGCACAGGCGCTCGATGCCGCGCCCCAGGCCGCCGCCTATCCGCGCCCGCGCCCCATGCCATCGCCGCAGCAACGCCGCGTCGATATTGCCGTGACCGCGCTCGACCGCCTGCGGTCAGACCCCTATCAGTTCTATGCCTCGGCCATTCTTGGCCTCAGGAGCCTGGACCCGCGCGATGCCGATCCCACCCCGGCCTGGCGCGGCACAGCGGTGCACGCCATTCTCGAAGAGTGGCACCAGGCCGGGGCTCCGCCGGGCGAATTGGTGCCGCTGGCCGAGCGCAAGCTGGCGGAAATGAGCGCGCACCCGTTCATGCGCAGCCTGTGGCGCCCGCGCCTGACTGCCGCGCTCGCCTGGATCGAGGATGAGCAGGAAAGCCTTCTCGCCGAAGGGCGCCGCGTGGCCGCGTTCGAATGCTGGGGCGATACGCAGGTCAATGGCATCCGCATCTTTGGCCGGGCCGACCGCATCGACCTGCTGCCCGATGGCACCTTGGCGGTCGTCGACTACAAGACCGGCACGCCGCCATCGGGGCGGATGGTGCAGGAAGGCTTTGCCCTGCAACTGGGGCTCGTCGGCCTGATCGCCCAGGCTGGCGGCTTCAAGGACAAGGACGGCCGCGTGACCGTGGAGGGCGAGCCGACCCGCTTTGAATACTGGTCGCTGGCGCGCAACCGCGAGCGCGGCTTTGGCTATCGTGAAGAGCCGATCCTGGAAGGTCGGCGCAAATCGGGCATCCCGCGCGAGGATTTCCTGCCCGAAACCCGCCGCTTTCTGGACGAGGCGATTGCTCGCTGGATTCTGGGCAACGAGCCGTTCGTCGCGCGGCTCAATCCCGATTTGCCCAGCTATGCCGATTATGACCAACTCATGCGGCTGGAAGAGTGGCAGGGGCGCGGCGGGGGCGAGAGCGCATGAGCAAGGTCTATCCCCTCAAGGGCAACCAGGCGCGCGCGGTGGCGCCGCATCGCACGGTGTGGTTGTCCGCTTCGGCCGGCACAGGCAAGACCCAGGTGCTTTCGGCGCGCGTGCTGCGGCTTTTGCTGCAAGACGGGGTGGAGCCGGAAAATATCCTGTGCCTGACCTTTACCAAGGCGGGCGCGGCGGAAATGGCCACCCGCGTCAACGATGTCCTGGCGCGCTGGGTGCGGCTGGACGATCTGGCGCTGTTCCAGGAACTGGAGGCGATCGGCGCCGACGCGCGGCCGGAAACCCTGGCGCGGGCGCGCAGCCGCTTTGCCGCCGTGCTCGATTGCCCGGGCGGCGGCCTGCGCATCGAAACGATCCACGCCTTTTCGCAATGGCTGCTCTCGGCCTTTCCAGTGGAATCGGGCCTGCTGCCCGGCACCCGCGCGATGGAAGACCGCGATCGCGAACTGCTGGTGCGCGAAGTGCTGGCGCAGATGTTGGTGGAGGCAGAGGAAGCGGGTGACGAGGGCCTGCTCGATGCGCTGGCCCATCTGGCGCTGCGCATGGACCAGGGCAGCGTCATCGGCTTTCTGCTGCGCTGTGCCAAGGCGATAGACCTGTGGCAGGAACCGGGCGCGTGGCGGCCGCCGCTGCGCCCGCGCATCAACCAGATGCTGGGCCTGGCGGCAGACGAGGATGGCAGCGGCGTGGCTGCGCTCTGTGCCGACGATGCGTTTGACGTAGCCTCGGTGCGGTGCTGCATGGCCGCCAATGCGGCTTGGGGCACGCCGACTGGCGCGACGGCTGCAAACATAATGGGCGATTGGCTCGCCGCCGATCCGCAGGCGCGCCTCGCGGGGATCGACGATTTTGCCAAGCTGTTCCTGACGACCAAGGGCGAGGCGAAATCTGCCCGCAACCTGGATAAGCACGAGCCGGCCTATGCCGATTACCAGGCGAGGGTTATCGCCGGGATTACGGCGCTGCGCGATCGCCTCGCGCTGGTCAATCTGGCGGCGCTGCTCGATCCCGCGCTCACCGTGGGGCGGCGCTTTGCCCTGGCGTGGGAGGCGGCGAAGGCGCGCGAAGGCTTCATCGATTTCGACGACCAGATCCGCACCGCCGCCGCGCTGTTGACCGAACGCACCACGGCCGACTGGATTCGCTACAAGCTCGATCGCCGGTTTGATCACGTGCTGGTGGACGAGGCGCAGGATACCAACGAGGCGCAGTGGCGCATCGTGCTCGATGGCTTGGTGCAGGATTTCTTTTCCGGCCAGGGACAAAGCCAGCGAGACCCGCGCACGCTGTTCGTGGTGGGCGATTACAAGCAGGCGATCTTCCGTTTCCAGGGCACGAGCCCGGAAAACTTTGCCAAGGCGCGCGAGCGGGTGCGGCGCGAACTGGCTGGCCTGGCCGAGGCGATGGACGAGCCCGAGCGCGCGCTGCTCTCGCTCGGCCTGGGGCAGTCCTATCGCACGGCGATGCCGATCCTGGCCTTTGTCGACCGCGCGATTGCCGCCATCGGCCCTGATCGCTTTGGCCTGCCCGAAGCGCCCGAACCCCATGTGGGGGATGTGCGGCCGGGCCTGGTGCGGCTGTGGCGGCCGGTGGGCGAGGGCGACGGGGACGAAGAAGAGCTGCCCGAAGCGGGCGAGGAGGGCGGCGAAAACTGGCTCTCGCGCCCCGATCGCGATCTGGCCGACCGGCTGGCGCGCCAGGTGCGGCAATGGCTCGATACGGGATTTCCGCTGCACAAGGGCACCCCGCGCAACGCCCGTGCGGGCGACGTGATGATCCTGGTGCGCAAGCGCAAGGACTTGGCCGGGCTGATCGTGGCGCGCCTGCATGCGCGCGGCGTGCCGGTGGCGGGGGTGGACCGGCTGCGGCTGGGCGCGCCGCTGGCGGGGAAGGATCTGATGGCCG
>NZ_KE148418.1:2983-3973 GCF_000410615.1 Novosphingobium sp. B-7
CTGATGGCCGCGCTGCGGTTCTGCGCGCAGCCGCTCGATGATCTTAACCTCGCCAACCTGCTGGTGTCGCCGCTGATCGCGTGGAGCCAGGAAGACCTGCTCGAGCGCGGCTATCGCAAGGATGGCGTGCGGCTGTGGACGCATCTGGCGCACAGCCGCGATCCCGCGACCGTGCAGACGGTGGAGCAATTGCTCGACCTGTTGCGCCGCGCCGATTTCGAACCGCCAGCGCAACTGCTGCACTGGCTGCTGGTGGGGCCGTGGCGGGCACGCTTCAAGCTGGTGGCGCGGCTGGGGCGTGAGGCCAACGATCCGATCGACGAACTGCTCAACGCCGCAATGGCCTATGCCACGGGCCAGGTGCCCAGCCTGGTCGGTTTTGTGCAATGGTTCGACAGCGGCGATGGCGAATTGAAGCGCGAGGCGGGGCAGGCCGCCGATCTGGTGCGGGTAATGACCGTGCACGGATCAAAGGGGCTGCAGGCGCCGATCGTGATTCTGGCCGATGCCGCCGATGATCCCGATGCGGCCCTGGCGCGGGGCAGCGAACTGGTGGAGCACGGGCCGGGCCAGCGCCCGCGCAGCGTGCCGCTGCCCGCGTTGCGCAAGGAAGAAAAGGCTCCGCCGATCCGCGCCGCAGAAGAGCAGGCTGCACGGGAAGAGCGCGCGGAACATTGGCGCTTGCTCTATGTCGCGCTGACCCGTGCCGAAGAGGCTCTGTTCATCGCTGGCGCCTGGCCACCCTCGCGCAAGGAACTGCCCGCCGATAGCTGGTATGCCCAGCTTGCCCCCTTGTTCGGCGAGGACGAGGCGTGGGAGCCGGACGCCATCTGGGACGGCGCGCGCAGCATCGGCATACCCGGTCCGCCGGTGGTGGAGGCGCCGCGCACGGTCGAAAACCTGGGGCTGCCGCTGCTGCCGCCCTGGCTTACCACCCCGATCGGCCCCGAACCGCGCCCACCGCGCCCGCTGGCGCCATCGGCGCTGGGC
>NZ_APCQ01000648.1:0-7475 GCF_000410615.1 Novosphingobium sp. B-7
GATGGCCGGCCAGGCCGCAGTCGCGCGGCGCCAGGCCTTGCAGCCTTGCCGCCAGGTAACCGGCGTTGAAGGCGTCGCCCGCCCCGCTGGTGTCCACTGGCCGCACCACCTGGGGCGGCGGCAGGATCGTGCCATCGGGCAGCCGGCACCCCCGCGCGCCCAGCTTGACGATCACCTCCTGGCACCCCAGACGCTGCCAGTGGCTGGGGCACGCCTCCCGGGGGGTGGGCGAGATATCGTCCTCGTCCTGCAGCGTGGGAAAGCCGATATCGGCCCGCGCGATCGCGGCATCGCGCCAGGACGCCGCTTCGCCGGCACTGGGCCACAGCCGCGGGCGATAGTTGCCGTCAAACGCGACAAGGCCGCCCCGCGCCCTGACTCTTGCTGCCAGGTCGAGCAAGGCGCGGCGCCCCTCGACCGGCAGGATGGCAAGCGAAATCAGCGAAAACACCAGGACGCGGGCCGCTTCGGCCAGGGCAACGGCCGCTGCCATGCCCGGCAGGGCAAACATGTCGCGCGCAGCGCTGGCATCGCGCCAGTAGTGGAACGAACGCTCGCCATCGCCATCGGTGCGGATGGCGTAGAGGCCCACGGCGCGGGTGGGATGGGCCAGCACCAGCGACACATCGAGCCCTTCGGCCACCCATCCCGTGCGCAGATCCTGGCTGAAGGGATCGTTGCCCAGCGCCGTCAGGAAGCCGGTGCGCCATCCGCTGCGTGCCAGATGCAACGCGGTATTGAGCGCGTCGCCGCCCTGGCCAAAGCCACGCCCGGCCCCTGCGTCGGCAAGTTCAACCATGGCTTCACCCACGCAGACCACATCGAAGGCAGGTGCCACCATGGTTCAGCGCCGCAGCACGACAGTGATGGCAGAGACGACCGCCTCGCCCTTCACCGGCACGAAATCGATCGTCACCACGCCGTCTGTCGCCGTGACCGGAAACGAGCGCGTCACTTCGGTCAGCGGCCCACCTGCGGCGCCGGCAATGTCAAAACCCTTGAGCACGGTCTGGCCATTGGCCGCGACGTCAAAAATGCGGCTGCCCGGTTGTTCGGCAGGCTCGACAAAGGTCAGCGACACGGTGAACGCGCCGGGGCCGGTGGGAATGCGATAGCTGAACGCTCCGGCGCGGAACGTTGCGGCCAGATCGCGGTTGCGCGTGCCGGCAATCTCGGGGCGGACGGGCGCGCGGCCACGGGCGAAGACATCCACCGACCGCGCCGTTCCGCCGCTGAAGAACGCATCCGATCCGAACACGGCATCGGGCGCATGCGCCGCGACCAGGGCGCCGGCGTCGATCCGGAATGCACCGGCCTGGGCGCTGGCCAGTTGCCATTCGATCCGATCCGCCACCGCGCCCGTCGCGAATTGCCCTGTCGCCGTCAGAACATTGGCGCCCGCGGCGAGCGCCACGCCTGACCAGACACAGACCCGGTTCGGGCAATCGGTCTTGCCCCCCAGGCTGCGCCCGTTAAGCGCCAGTTCGGTGCGCGGTGCATTGCTATAGACCCGCACGTCGGTGACCGGGTAGGCGCGCTGGGTGTAGCGACGCCCGGTGATATGCACGGTGGGCGCGACAGACCAGTTGGCCCGATAATAATAGAACGCGTCCTTGCGGATCGTGCCATCGTAGGTGACCAGGCCCTTGGTGTTGACGTCGACCGAGTCCCCCTCGCGCCGGACGGTCGAGCCGAAATCGAACGCGTTCCACAGCCAAGTCCCAAACAGCCATGGCCGATCGCGCAGCAAGGGCCAGGTCTGCTCGTGGACCCAGGCCTGATACCCTTCCGGTTGGCGCGGCCCGGCTATGTCGGCCGGGCCACCGGCGGGGTCATCGGTCTGGTAGGTCAGCGCGCCGCCGGCGCCATATTCGGAAAGGGCGAGCGGCTGATGGGGATACTTGGCACGAAGGCCATCAAGATAGGGGCCGATCCCTGCGGGCTTGCCATAATACCAGCCGTAATACCGGTTAACCGCCGTGGCTTGCGTCAAGCCGACGATGTCGGGGGCAGCCGGATCACCCTGGCAGCACGCCGCCATGACCGTCGGTCGCGAAGGGTCGTCCTGGCGTGCCTGCTGGTCGAGCAGACGGACCAGCGCCTTGGGATCGGCAATCGCCGCGGGTGGCTTGCCCAGGAAATCCGGGCGATTGGGCCCGAAATCAACCTCGTTGGCCACGCCCCAGAACGCCACCGCGGGATGATTGAAGTTCTGGCGGATCAATTCCGCAAGCTGCTGCTGCGCATTGCCCACCAGTGCCGTGGTGGGGTTGATCGCCTCACCCTGGGTCCATTGCGTGACCAGCGGAATCTCGTCCCACAGCACCAGGCCATAGCGGTCTGCCAGCGTATGGATCGTCTCGCCGTGCTGGTAATGGGTAAGCCGTATGGTGTTGGCCCCCATGTCGCGGATGGTGGCGAACGTCCTGGCGATATCCGCCTCGCTCATCGCCCAGTCAGACGTTTCGGTATCCTGGTGCAACCCCACGCCGTGCAGGGCCAGCACCTTGCCGTTGAGCAGGAAACCGCGTTGCGGATCGATGCTGACCTGGCGGATCCCGAAAGGTTGCGCGACCGTGTCGACCACGCGGCCGCGTCCATCGACGACGTCGACGATCAACCGATAGAGGTAGGGATCGGCGGTGCCCTGCCACAGATGCGGCCTGGCCACCGCCAGGTCCTGCTGCTGTTCCGATACCTGGGCCATCGGCAGGCGAAAGACCGCGCGGGCCTGGGCCGCAACGCGCCCCTGGGCATCGACCAGGCGCGCCACCACGGCGCCGTTGGCCACGCGCCCGGTGTCGTTGGCCAGGCGGGTACGGACACGGACCTGCGCCGCGCCGGCGGAAATGCTGGTCGTCGTGGCATAAACACCCGGCCCGCCGTGGTCGAGCAGGTCGATATGCAGCGGATTGGTAACGATCAGGCGCACCGGCCGATAGAGCCCGCCGCGCACGAAGAAATCGCCGCTCAAGGGCAAAACGTCGGCCGTGGCACTGCCGGCGACCGGAGCGCTGTTGTCCACGCGTACGGCAACGATATTGCTGGCGCCCGGGCGCAGGGCCGACGTGGCATCAAAGCGAAAACGGCTGAACCCACCGGCGTGGGAGCCGAGCCTGACGCCGTTCACCCAGACTTCGGCAATGCGGCTTGCGGCATCGAACTCCAGCCACACCTTCTCGCCGCTGGCCCGTGCGGGCGAGGGAAAACGAAGGCGATACCAGCCCACGCCCTGATACTTGGCGACCGTGCCCGCCGTGTTGGGCCCCACCCCGACCCGGGGCTCGTAATAGCCTATCCGGTTCCAGGTATGCGGCACCCGCACGGGCTGCCACGCGGCATCGTCAAACGCCGGTTGCGCCGCGCCGGCCGGGTCACCCTGGATAAAGCGCCAACCATCGGCAAGGACAACGGCGGTGCGCGCCTCAGCGCCAGCCTGCGTTGCCGCGGCCACAGCACCCCCGTCCCTGGCCTGCGCCGTCACCGCAAGCAACGCGCCAATTGCCAGTCCTGCAAGCCAGTTTGCCTTCACGGTAGACCCTCTCGTTCGTTGTTATCGGCGGTGCTTCAGGCCGTCACCAGTTCCACATCGTGCCGTCTTCGAGGCGGGCGACCGGAAGATAGGCGGGCTTGTAGGGATACTTGGCCGCCAGCTTTTCATCGATATCGACGCCGTGCCCCGGGGTTTCGCCGCAGAACAATTCGCCGTGCTCGAAGTGGTAGTCATGCGGGAAGACCGCGTCGGTCTCGGGCGTGTGTCGCATGTATTCCTGGATGCCAAAGTTGGGCACCCAGGTATCGAAGTGCAGCGCGCAGCCCATCGTCACCGGCGACAGGTCGGTGGCGCCATGGCAGCCGGTGCGCACCTGGTAGAGGCTGGCAAGATCGGCAATGCGGCGCAGGTGGGTAAGGCCGCCGGCGCCGACCACGGTCGCGCGGATGTAATCGATCAACTGGTTCTGGATCAGGTCCTTCGCGTCCCAGATCGTGTTGAAGATTTCACCCACGGCAAGCGGCGTCACCGTATGCTGGCGCACCAGCTTGAACGCCTCCTGGTTTTCCGCAGGCGTGCAATCCTCCAGCCAGAACAGCTGGTATGGCTCGAGCATCTTGCCAAGGTTGGCCGCCTCCTGCGGGGTGTAGCGGTGGTGGCCATCGTGCAGCAGGTGGTGGTCAAAGCCGTAGGTCTTGCGCAGTTCCTCGAACAGCTTGGGCACATAGTTCAGCGCCTTGCGCGTATCCCACCCGGTCACCGAGGGCAGCGCAGCATCGGCCGGCTCGTAATAGAGCTTGCCCCGGCCCACGCCATAGGCATCCTTGATGCCGGGAACCCCAGTCTGGGCGCGGATCGCCTTGTAGCCCAGGTCGATATAGTGGCCGACCGCCTCGACCGTTTCGGCAATGTCGCTGCCATTGGCATGACCATAGACCATGATCCCGTCGCGGCTGCGCCCGCCGAGCAATTGGTAAACCGGCATGCCGGCCATCTTGCCCTTGATATCCCACAGCGCCATGTCGACCGCCGCGATTGCCCGCATCGTCACCGGGCCGCGCCGCCAATAGGCGCCACGGTAGAGATACTGCCAGATATCCTCGATCCGGCGCGGGTCCATGCCGATCAGGCAGGGAATCACGTGCTCTTCCAGATAGGCCACCACCGAAAGCTCGCGCCCGTTGAGCGTGCCATCACCGATGCCATAGACGCCCTGGTCGGTTTCGATCCTGAGCGTCACGAAGTTGCGCCCCGGGCAGGTGACGATGACGCGCGCACCGGTGATCTTCATGTTCGTTGGGCCTCACAAAGCGATTCAATTGTGGTAAGACCGATTGATCGACCGATTTCGGTCTGTCAAGTTTTGAAAATTGGCATTACCAAAAAGAGGCGTCATGACGAACGGCAAAACCAGCGAGCGACTGTACCAGGACGTGGCCCGATCGCTGGTCGAGGAACTGGCCGCGGGGCGCTTTCCGCTGGGCACCCGGCTTCCGGCAGAGCGCGAACTGGCGCTGCGCTTCGACGTAAGCCGGCCCACCGTGCGCGAGGCAATGATCGCGCTGGAAGTGCAGGGCTTCGTGGAAGTCAGGCTGGGTTCGGGGGCCTATGTCCTGCGCCTGCCCAACGAGGGCGATCGCCCGGGTTTCGATGTCTCGGCGTTCGAACTGACCGAGGCGCGCCTGTTGTTCGAAGGCGAAGCGGCCGCGCTCGCCGCCACCCAGATCACCGATGAAGAGCTGACCGAGGTTGCGCGCCTGGTCGATGATATTGCGCAGGAAAACAACGATCCCGCCGGAACGGAGCGCGCCGATCGCGAATTCCACCTGGCCATCGCCCGCGCGACCCGCAACTCGGCCATCTACAATGCGATCGAGCAACTGTGGGACTTGCGCCAGACCTCGCCCGAAGCCGCCCTGCTGCACAGCAAGGCACGCACCGCCAATGTAAAGCCCGTGGTGGAAGAGCATTGCGCGGTGCTCGATGCCTTGCGCAGCCGCGATGCCAACGCGGCCCGCGCCGCCATGCGTGCCCACCTCGCCGCCGTGCTCGACGGCTTGCTGTTTGCCACCGAGGAGCAAGCCCTTGCCCAGGCACGCCGGGCCACGCAGGCCAAGCGGGAGCGGTACACGCGGGCAACGGCATAAACTGCTCTGCTCTAGAGTAGCGACCGCAGTTCAGATTGGGAGCCCCCTCACAGCAAATCACCGCCTGCTTGGCCTTCCGGAGCCACCCGCATGGCCCGCGTCTCGGCCCCCATGGCCAGACGCCATTGCATGGCCTCGTCAGCACCGGGTCCCGGCGCCACGCGCAACGGCGTTGCGCCGGTCGGCATCCCGGTTTCGGCATCGGCAAGCACCAGTTGCACGGGCCGCCCTGACGTGGCCTGCTCGATCCGCAGCGGCGCGTCCTGCCCGGCACGGCGGCGCCACGTATCCCCGATCTGCACCATCGCCTGGAGCAGCAAGGCCAGATCCTGCCCACGCAGCGTGGGCACATAGTCATGGCGGGGCGGGCGCGCCTGGTAGAGCCTTTTCTCGATCAGCCCGGCTTCTTCCAGGCTTTTGAGCCGGTCCGACAAGGTCGCGTTGGTTGCCCCGGTCGAGCGGCGTAGATCGTCATAGCGGGTCAGCCCCAGCAACACATCGCGCATGATCAGCAGGCCCCAGCGGTCTCCCACCGCGGCCATGACTTCGGCAATCGAGCAGGCCATGCCGTCAAAACTCTTGGATCGCATCGTCGGCGCCTTTCCGAAATTCCGTGACTCTTATTATTGGAGTTAATAGACTCTCATCATGAGAGCCGATTCTCGACCTTGCAACCCAGGAGTCACGCATGGATGAAATTTCCCGCATATTCGTCGTCGGTGCCACCGGCGCCCAGGGCCTTCCGGTGGTCCGCGGACTGGTGCAGGATGGCCGCTACCGGGTTCTGGCGCTGACTCGTGACAAGAACTCGGCCCGGGCGCGCGCTTTGGCGCAATGGGACCAAGTCGATTTTCTGGAAGGCACGTTTGCCGATGAGGCCGTGCTGCGCGCCGGGATGCGCGCTTGCCAGGGCGTGTTCCTCAACATCGATGGCTTCAACACCGGCGAGAAGACCGAGACTTATTGGGCGATCCGCGCCTACGAAATCGCGATCGAAGAAGGCGTGCGCTTCTTCGTCTATGGCAATCTCGATTACACGCTCAAGCAGGCCGGCTACCGCTCGATGTTCCGCACCGGCCACTATGACGGCAAGGGCCGCATGGGCGAATGGATCCTGGCGCAGAACCGCGACAACGCCGGGCGCATGGGCAGCGCGCTGTTCACCACCGGCCCCTACATGGAAATGGCATTCTCGGCGCAGACGCCGATGACCCCGGCCGTGGAAGAGGGCGTGCTGACCTGGCGCGTGCCACTGGGCCAGGGCGCCGTTGTCCACGTCGCGCTGGAAGACTGCGGACACTACGTGCGCTGGCTGTTCGACCATCGCGACCGGGCCAATGGCATGGACCTGGCCGTCGGCATCGAGCCGGTGCGCTATGCCGATCTGGCTGCGGCATTCACGCAGGTGACAGGGCATCCCGCGCGCTATGTCGATACGGACCTGGACAGCTATTTCGCGCGCTTCGGCGGGATCGCCGCGCTTCCCGCCGGCTACAATGCCGATCCCAAAGACAAGAGCACGATGAGCTTTCGCGACAACTTCACCGGCTTCTGGAACACGTGGAAGCACGAGATCATCACGCGCGACTATGCCCTGCTCGATGAAATCCACCCCGGCCGGATCAAAAGCGCACAAGACTGGATTTGCCGCCATGAGCAGCAGGCGGCAGCGTCAGGCGGGGAAAGTCTGTGGCAGCGGGTGCAGCCTGATACCCTGCCTGGCCGCCCGATCCTCAAGCTGAGCGAAGACCACCGGCGCGGCATCCTCTGAGCCTTGCGGGCGGCCTGAGGGTTTCGGGCCGCCCCGGCTTCACGCGGGGACCGGCGCGCCCGCC
>NZ_KE148419.1:0-247 GCF_000410615.1 Novosphingobium sp. B-7
GCTCCTGCTCGTGCTGCTCGCGCTGGGCGCGGGCTGGTGGGGCAGGGCGGGGCTGGCATTTGCGCTGGTTGGCCTGGGCTGGGTGGTGTTGCAGGCCGGGCGCCTGCTGGCGCGGGTGGAGCAGGCATCGCTGATGCAGGCATCGGGCCGCTTGCGCGGGGGGGCGCTGTTTGGCCCGCTGGTGGATGGTGCGCTGGTGGCGATCTGCGCCTGGCGTGCCAGTGGCGGGGCCCCGGCCCCGACGGCG
>NZ_KE148419.1:257-50704 GCF_000410615.1 Novosphingobium sp. B-7
GTGGTTTCCGCCGCTGGTCCTGGTCCTGATCCTCTGGCTGTTTCCGGTGGTGCTGCGCGATTTCCGCTGGACGGCATGGTTGTGCGACCGCCTGCTGGTGGCGCTGACGCTGCTCGTGGTGGGGCTGTTCATGCCGCTGGAAACGGGCCTGCGGGTGATCGTCGTCGTGCTGCTTGCCACGGCCTTGGCACAGGCGCATGGTCTGTTTCCTAACCGCTTGCTAACCAATGGAACCTAGAACCACGGGCATGCAGCACCCCGCGCCCCTTTCGCACGAAGACGATGCCTGGCTTGCCGCTGGCCTGGCGCGTGCCGGTGCCGCGCTCGACAGCACGGCCCCGATTCTGCGCCATCTGGTCTTGCAGGAAGAGCGCGCGGTGTTCGGCGATACGGTGATCGCCCATGTGCGCGGCATGATCGATGATGTCGCCCGGCAACTGGCGGTGGCCCAGGCTCAGGCCGGTGGCGCAGGCGAAGGGGTTGAGCCCGACATTGACGAGGTGGCCGGGTTTGCCAGCCTGCTCAGTGCCAATGGAGCGTTCCTGGCCGCCGTGCATGGCCAGGCATTGGAATGGCAGCTTGCCTGCCGGCTTGAGCAGGATCACGGCGTGGACATGGTGGTCGCGCCCTTGGTTGAAGCGGCGATTGCGGCGCAGGACGGGGATCGCTCCGCCGCAGCCATGGCGGCCCTGGTGGCGCAGGCCCGGTTCTGCCAGGCACAGCGGCGCATGCAGCTTCCGCTGGGTGAACTGCCGCAAGACTTGCTGCGTATTGCCCTGGTCACGCTGCACGCCCGCGCACAAGACGATGCCGAGGCGCAAAGCCGTGCAATCATTGCCGAACGGTCGTTGCGCCTGCGTTTCGATGCCGAGCGCGGGCGCCTCGCGCTGCTGCGCCGCCTGGTCGATACGCTGCCCGATCTGGCGCTGGCGCTCGACCCGCTGCACGCTGGACCGGCGCTGTTCCTCACCGCGCTCCCCCCGCCCCGGGCGCACGTCACCTGATCAGATCATGCTCTACAAGTCGGTCGGCGCGGCGATCCAGGACCTGACCGTTGCCGCCATGTGCGTCGAACGCGCGCGGGCGCTGAGCCTTGGCACCGAAATTCTGGCTCCTATTCAACCCGTTAACAAGGGGAAGTGAGATCATGCCCAGCTACACCAAGAGCGAAGCCCGCGCCTGGGCGCGCGAAAAGATGCTTGGCGTTGCCAACGTCACCATCCCGACGATGACCAACGACTTTGCCGGCCTGAATGAAAAGGCCGCGCGCCACGATATCGAGACGACCATTGCGCATGGCTTTGTCGGCACGCTGGCCTGTTCGGAAGTGGCCGTGACCATGGCCGAATACCAGCGCTTTGTCGAAGTGATGGTAGAGCAGTCCGCCGGGCGGATCTTCGTGGTCCACCACGCCGTGTTCAACACGCTGGAGGACAACATTGCGGCGGCAAAGCTGGCCCAGGCCGCGGGGGCGGAGCTGATCCTGCTGGGCTATCCGCCCTATTTCTTCCCCAAATCGCTCGACGATATCTATGCCTATACCAAGGCGTTCTGCGATGCGACCGACCTGGCGGTCATGCTCTTCCCGATCCCGACCTGGGGTTTTTCGCGCCTGAGCCCGACTGACATGCCGATCGAACTGCTGCGCCGCCTGGTCGACGATTGCCCCAACGTGGTATCGATCAAGGCCGAGGGTGGGGCGCCGTTCATCATGGGCGCGATCGAGGCGCAGCGCGCGTTCGGCAACGAAGTGGTGATCTCCTATCCGCTTGAGCATGAGTTCGTGCCGCTGGCCCAACTGATCGACGTGCCGTTCTGCGGCACCAACTTCTCGGCCTATTTCGGGCCCTGGCTGCCCAAGGTGTTCCAGCTTATCCGCGAAAAGCGCTTTGACGAGGCGACGGCCGAATTTCACCGTGTCGATCCTGCGCGTCGTGCGTTTGCCGGGGTTCCCCAGGCTGGCAATGGCCTGATCAACCGCATGATGTGGAAGTATGAAGCCTGGTTGCAGGGCTATAACGGTGGCCCGCTGCGCCATCCCACGGCGCGGGTTTACCAGCGCGACATGACCGCGCTGCGCCGTGGGCAGGAAGCCGCTGGCCTCAATCCGACTACCGATGCCGACGAGCTGTTCTTCATCGGCCGCAACCCCTGCTGAAAGGCGTAACCATGGAACAACCGACCCCGCTTGCGCTGAACGACCCGTCGCTGCTTAGGCAGGCGATGCTGATCGATGGCGAATGGGTGCAGGCAGACGATGGCGCAACGTTCGATGTGCGCAATCCGGCGACCAACGCGCTCATCGCCCGCGTGCCCAAGGCTGGCGCGCAGGAAACGCGCCGTGCCATCGCGGCCGCTGCGTCGGCCCTGCCGGCCTGGCGGGGTCTGCTGGCCAAGGAACGTGGCGCCATCCTGCGCAACCTGTTCGACCTGATGATCGAGAATATCGATGATCTTGCTCTGCTGATTACGTCCGAGCAAGGCAAACCGCTGAGCGAGGGGCGCGGCGAGGTGCTCTATGCCGCCAGCTTTATCGAGTGGTTTTCGGAAGAGGCGAAGCGCGTCAACGGCGCGATCATCCCGCAGAACATGCAGGGCCGGCGCATTCTGGTGCAAAAGGCGCCAGTGGGCGTGTTTGCCGCCATCACGCCGTGGAATTTCCCTGCGGCGATGTTGACGCGCAAAGCCGGGCCAGGCTGGGCCGCAGGCTGCACCGGGGTGATCAAGCCTGCCAGCCAGACCCCGTTGACCACGCTGGCGCTGGCCGTGCTGGCCGAGCGCGCGGGACTGCCCAAGGGTGTGTGCAACGTGGTGACCGGGTCTGCCGGGGCAATCGGGGGCGAGATCACTGCCAATCCCACCGTGCGCAAGCTGTCGTTCACCGGATCGACCGAGATCGGCGCGTTGCTGCTGGAACAATGCGCGCCGACCATCAAGCGCACCAGCATGGAACTGGGCGGAAATGCGCCGTTCATCGTGTTCGACGATGCCGACCTGGACGTGGCGGTCAAGGCGGCGCTGGTCGCCAAATATCGCAACAGTGGCCAATCGTGCATCGGCGCGAACCGCTTTCTGGTCCAGGCCGGCGTCCACGATGCGTTCGCCCGGCGTCTGGCGGAGGAGACCGCCAAGCTCAAGGTGGCGGAAGGCACCCAGCCCGATGCGGCGATCGGCCCACTGATCGACGCGGCCGCGCTCGCCAAGGTGGAGGAGCATATCGCCGACGCGGTGGCCAAGGGCGCCAGCGTGGCGGCGGGTGGCCGGCGCCACGCGCTGGGCGGCAATTTCTTCGAGCCGACGGTCCTGGTCAATGTGCCGCACGATGCGCAGATCTTTGGCGAGGAAACCTTTGGCCCGGTAGCGCCGGTGTTCCGCTTTGAAACCGAGGAACAGGCGATTGCCCTCGCCAACGATACCCCGTTCGGTCTTGCCGCCTATGTCTGTGCGCGCGATGCCGGGCGGATCTTCCGCGTGGTCGAAGGGCTGGAATTCGGGATGGTCGGGGTCAACGAAGGCCTGATCTCTACCGAGGTGGCCCCGTTCGGCGGGGTCAAGGCATCGGGGCTCGGGCGCGAGGGCTCCCAGGTCGGTATCGAGGAATACCTCGAAACCAAGTACGTGGCCCTGGGCGGGATTTGACAGCTGCCGCCCGCGCCTTTCCCGCGCCCGTGCTATTGATCGGCACGGGCGCATACCGCATGGGAGAGGCGTGGCGAAAGCAGCGACAGCGATGGGGAGTGCAGGGTGATCAAGGACGATCTGGTCCGTCTCAGGGCCCTTCTCGACCAGACGGTGGAGCGCGGCGAAGATCGCTTGCCGCCCGAGCCGAAGCTTAGCGACGAACTCGGCATCTCGCGCGGGCGGTTGCGTACCTTGCTCAAGCGGTTGGAAAGTGAAGGCGAGATCTGGCGCCATGTTGGCAAGGGCACCTTTGTTGGCCCGCGCAAGCTGATCGACAGCAATCCCGTTGCCGTCTCGTTCAGCGTCGACGATATCCTTCAGGCACGAACCGCGCTCGAGCCGCAACTCGCCGCGCTGGCCGCCATTCACAGCACCCCGGAGGACGTGGCAGAGATGGACGCCTGCCTTGCGGAGATGAAGCTCGCCCCATCCATGCTCCACTGGAAGCGACTGGACGAGCGGTTGCACCGCGCCATCGCGCAGGCGACCCGCAACAATCTGCTGCTCACGCTGTATGACACGCTGCGCACGCAAATGAAGTTCACGCTCGATAGCCGCATCGACCAGGTGTTTGGCGCCGAGCCAGGACCCAAGGCGGATACCGACAGCGAGCACGCCCAAGTGGTCGACGCGATCCGCCGGCACGACCCCGCTGGCGCCGAGACCTTGATGCGCGAGCACCTGTTCCAGCTGCGTGGCAAGCTGTTCGGTTTGCGCTGAGGGGCGATACGCCCCCCAGCGCAACGATCGATGTATTCAGAGATGGATGCCTGACTTCCCCGGGGCGATGATGCCGTTGGGATCGAGCGCGCGCTTTAGCGTGCGGTTGACGTTCATCCGCACCGGACCCTGCAGGGCCGCTGCCGCATCCATGAAGGCAATGTTGGTGCGATAGATGCCATAGCCGCGCTTGCCGAACTCGCTCATCAGGCGGGCAAAGCAATCGTGGGCGCGCTTGCGTTCATCGGGCGAAGACCTGTCGAACAGCAGGTCCATCACTGCGATCATGTTGCGCTGCTGCACCATGAAGCCGCCGAGATAATCGAAGCCGAACTCGGCAAGGATCTGCTTGCCCAGCGTGACGATCGCGGTTGCGTCGGCGCCGGTGGCGCGGGCAACCGGCGCGAACCAGGCCGATCCGCCGCCGCCGCGCCAGTTGTAGAGCCCGAATTCGTCGAGATCGAGTTCGCCGGCCATCAGCCGCTTGGCATGCTGCCAGGTGGGCTCGTCGCCCAGTTCGCGGTCTGTCAGCAGCATCGCGCCGCTCTTGGCATAGGCCTGCTCTATCAGCGCCCAGTCTGCAGCGACCTGCGCCGCGGAGCCATAGAGCGCGGCCTGCATCACCCAGATGCCGAGATGATGATCCCGCGTGAATTGCGTGATCCATTCGTCGGTGACAGAGCCTTCGCCGGGAAAGACGTCGGCGCGCCGGGCTTTCATCGCGATCATGTAGAGCACGTGACCCACGACTGGTGTGTTGCGGATCACCCCGCGCAAGCTCAGGTCACGGGCAATCTCTACCGCGCGGGGCAGATCGCCGTGGTTGGGGAACGAGACCAGGAACGGCTTGTAAACCTCGGGCCGCGGCATCAGGCCCAGGCCCATCTTGGTAACCACGCCAAAGTTCGATTGGCTGAAAATCCCGTCGAGATAGGGACCATAGCCATAGCGGTTGGTCTGCCAGCTTTTGGCGCCCGCGATCGAGCCCATGCCGGTCCGCAGGATATCACCATTGGCAAGGACGACTTCCATGCCACAGGCGTGGGCGAAATGATCGCCATAGGGGGTATAGCCGATGCCGCGTTCAAGGATCTGGCCCACAGGGCCGACGATCGGGCCGGGGGCGGGCACGTCGATCCAATAGGGCAGGTCTTGCGCCTTGAGATGATCGAGCAGCGCGCGATAGGTCACGCCCGGTTCGACCAAGGCGGTGCCCAGTTCGCCATCGACCTCGATGATGCGGTTAAACCGCCTGAGATCGAGCACAACCGTGCCGCGCATGGCCGGCGCGGCGGTGCCATAGCCGAAGTTCTTGCCGGTGGAGACCGGCCAGACCGGAATCCGGTGGCGGTTGCAGATCGCCAGAATGGCCTGGATTTCGGGAACCGATGCCGGGGCGATCGCTGCCGAGGGCGCATGGTCTGCATCCTCGCCGGGGATCATGATCTTGTTGTAGGGCGCCAGGCGTTCTTCTTCGACGAACACATTGTCCTCGCCGATCGCCTTCCGGAACTCGGCGATGCCGGCCATGAAGCTGCGGCGATCGTGCCCGGGAGGAAGGACCGGCCTGGGGGAATCGACGGTCATCGCGAAATCTCCATTGCGCCTGCCAACAGCGAGCGGCCGGCGAGCGTTGCAGGTGTGGGCAGTTGCGGCGCGAAACCCAACGCCCTGTGCAGGGGAAGTGCAGCCTGGGGCGCCTGGAGGAGATCGGCCGCCCGTTCCAGTTCCAGGTACTGGTGCGCCCCGGCATCGCGCAGGGCCACTTGCACCAGCAGGTGCGAGGAACTGGCGAGAAGGCTGAGAAACGCACCGCGCGGCCGCGCCAGCCGATCGGCGATCAGCGTCATCATGGTCTCGGGCTGCGTTGCCACCACGATTTCGGCCGGGCTGCCGGCCTGCTGGGCAAAGGCGCTGGCAAGCGATTGCAGCCAGGCCTGCGCCGCAGGTGCGTCGGTAAGGAGCAACAAGCCTGGCGTGGGCGGGGCGGCCTTGGCCAGTGCGCTAGTGCTGGCTGCTGCCATGGCCGCGCCGGTGGTAGCGAGAAAGGCGCGGCGGCCAAGCGGAAGGGTCACTTGCTTTGCTCCAGCATGGCTGAGACGGCGGCAAGCTCTGCATCGCTGATTTCGGTGGGGCGGAATGCCGGCATGGCAAGCCCGCCATGCCGCACCATCAGGCGCACCACGGCGGGATCCAACCCACGGTGCGTGATGGCCGGGCCAACCCCATGGTCGTGGCAATAGGCGCAGGTGCGCGCATAGACCTGCACGCCCACCGGATCGCCTGTGCGGACCAGGGCGGAGACCACCGGAACGCCGCGATCAGCGGGTGCGGGAACCTGGCTGTTGCCGGGCGCACCGAACAAGACCAGGCCAGCGGCAGCCCAGGCCGGTGTCCCGATCAGCGCCAGCGTGCGCGCCATGGGTAGCCGCCGCCGCGCAGGGCGAAGGCGGGTGCGGGTCTCTTTCATGCTTGGCCTCCCCCATCGGATGGTATTTCGGCCAGCGCTCCGGTGATGCAGGCGCGGCGCGATCTCGTTGTTGCGGCGTCATAACGCTGCGCCACATGCGAGGTCGAATGACTATGCGTGAGGTCGCGCTATCGACCGCGTCGATGGTCGGCGCGCTTCAGCCTGCGCGTTCGGCGTTGACCATGGCCTGCACCAGCCGGCGCCCCTGGATGGCGGCCTGATCGGCCGATACGCTGAACTCCACCGCCTGATCATGATCGATGGCACAGCGCGCCATCTGCTGGGTCGCCTCGACCATGGCGATGTCTTCGCCAAAGACGATATCGGCCATGCCCCGCGTCGCTTCCACGTCGAACGGCTCGCCATGATCGCGGGCCATCGCCCAGTAATAGTGCGAGCGGGCGATCGACACCGGGGTGGTAAGGTGAACCATGCGGAGCGAGAAATGCGCCAGCCCGCCGTCTTCGGGTGCGGGATCGTGGATCGCGACCTCGGCATGGTGCGCACCGGGTGAAAGCTGGGTGCCAAGCGTGGTGCGATTGGCCAGTTTGCCGATCGGCTTGCCTGCCGGAACGGCATAGACCGGAGCGAGCGGCTCCATGTCGTGCACCTGAAC
Source organism: Novosphingobium sp. B-7 (assembly GCF_000410615.1). Classification (NCBI taxonomy): domain Bacteria; kingdom Pseudomonadati; phylum Pseudomonadota; class Alphaproteobacteria; order Sphingomonadales; family Sphingomonadaceae; genus Novosphingobium; species Novosphingobium sp. B-7. Next base: position 7,745 of record NZ_KE148419.1, read on the forward strand.
ATAGCCGACGCGGCCGTCGCCCATCTCCACCTCTGGCGCGCGATCCCACCCGCTGACCTGCAGCGAGTTTTTGTGCAGGAACGCGAAATGGGTGAGATCGAGGACGTTTTCCTTGAGCTGCATATAGTTGCCGTTAACCGACTTGTAGCCCCAGACGGTGTGCCAGGCAGGATCGGAAAGGTAGGCAAGGTCTGCCGGGATAAGGTTGGGATCGGCCTTTTCCACCTCTCCGGTCCAGATCCACACAAAGCCATAGCGCTCCACCGCAGGGAACGCGCGCACGCGAATGGCCGGTGGGGTGGTGGCCTGGCTGGGCACGCGGACGCACTGTCCGGATGGCGCGAACTGAAAGCCATGGTAGGGGCAGACAAGATCCGCGCCTTCGACATGGCCAAGATGCAGCGGTGCCCAGCGATGGGGGCAGCGGTTGTGCAGTGCCGAGACCACGCCCGCCTCGCTGCGATAGAGCGCAACCGGCATTTCAAGGATCCAGCGCAGGATCGGCTTGTCCGTCACCTCGCTGCCATGCGCAGCGACCCACCAGCTGTTGTTCGGCCAATTGCGCTCTGGTCCGGTGGTGCTGATGCCGTCACGCACGGGTTCGGGTGCGGTGGCGCTCGCATCGTCCATGATCTTCTCCCGTTTTGCTGTTGCAGACATCTTGGGTGTGCGTCATGTCTCAGGCAAATCGAAAGGTTTGAGGATAAATCCTCACAAAATCAGAGGATGGCATGCGCTTCAAAGGCCTGGATCTCAACCTGCTGGTGGCCCTTGAAGTGCTGCTGACCACACGCAGCATCACCGAGACGGCAAAGCGGATGAACTTGTCGCAACCCGCTGTCAGTGCAGCGCTTGGCCGTCTGCGGGATCATTTCGGCGATCCGTTGCTGGTGTTGAATGGCAAGCGCTTCCTGCCCACCACAACCGCCGAGACACTGCTGCCCCTGGTGCGGCAATTGCTGCGCGATGCCGAGACCATGCTGCAGGCTGGCCAGCGGTTCGAACCTGCCAGCAGCCAGCGCACCTTTCGCATCATCGCGTCCGACTACATGGCCGTGGTACTGCTCACCCGCGTGGCGGCGCGATTGGGCGAGGTGGCGCCGCATGTCTGCCTTGATATCATTCCTCCCTCGCAACAATCCGGGCTGGCGCTCGACAACGGGCAGGTGGACTTACTGATCGGGCCCGATGCCTTTGTGCTGGCGCGGTTTCCGTCAGAACTGCTGTTCGAAGAGCGGCACGTGATCGTCGGCTGCGCGAATAACCCGCTGTTCTCTGGACCGATTGCGATGGTCGACTATGCCGCTGCCGGGCATGTCGTCGCCACGTTCGGACCCAACCGCGAGGCTTCGTTTGCCGATCAGGTGATCGAGAAACTGGGGATCGAGCGTCGCATCGCGGTGACGACAAGTTCGTTCGCGTCGCTGCCGTGGTTCCTGGTCGGCACGCCGCGGCTTGCGCTCATGCATGGGCGCCTGGCCGCCTTCTTTGCGCGGATCGCCCCGCTTGCCGTGGCGGAGCCACCCTTTGCCATGCCCCTGCAGCAAGTGATGATGCAGCACCATCCGGCGCGGAGGGGCGACATGGGCCTGCAATGGTTGACGGGCTTGATCCGGGACGAGGCGGCGGTCTGGACGGAGGATGGCACGCCGGCAGGATAAGCCCACCCGGCCGGGCTCGCCCCACATCACGCCCTGGCGATCGCATCATCCTTCGCCCGCTGTGCCTTGCGAAAGGCGAGTGGGCGCATGCTGTGAGCCTGGACGAACGCGTCCCGAAATGCCCGTTCCGAACGATAGCCACAGCGATCGGCCACATCGGTTATGGGCAGATCGGTATTGCGCAACAAATCGGCCGCAGCATTGATGCGACACCCGGTGAGATAGCGAAAAGGTGTCGTGCCCGTCGCGCGCGCAAACACTTCGGCAAAGGCGGTGCGAGACATACCGGCCGCCTTGGCCATGTCGGTCAGGGTCCAGGCGTTTTCGGGGTGGCGTTGCAGCCGGCGCATCAGGCTGGCGAGCGCGCTGGAGCGGCCCTTGTCGAGGATGTCGCTCAACGCCGGGGCATTGGCAGCAAGGTGGGTGCGCAGGATTTGCGCCATGAGGAACTGCGAGGTCATCGTGCTGATCGCGGCAAATCCGTCTGACGGCTTGGCGCTTTCCGCGTCGAGCATCTGCACAAGCGCCGCGGTCCAAAAACGCAGCCGCGTCTCGCTGTCGCGCGCGAGCAGCACCGCAGGGAGCGTTTTCTGCACGGGCGGTGTTCCCGCGCGGTGCGACAGGGTCATCGCGCTGCCGATGAGGACGCAGCCGACGGGGCCATCGCCCCAGGCAATATCGACCGGGCGTTCATAGCCCTCAAGCGAGGTCGGCGGTCCGGCATTGGCGTCCCAGACTTCGCCCATGTCCGCGTAGCTGGACACTCTGCCACCAACAGCCAGCTGGGTGGGGGCGCCACCCAGTGCCATCACGGCATCGCCTGGCTCCAGCTTGATGGTTCGCGCATCGGGAAGACCGACGCGGCAATGTCCTTCTGCCACGATGAACATGTAGGGCATGCCGCTCATGACAAACCCCTTTCGCGCACGCAGCGTGAACCGGGTAAGCGAGGCGCCCACCAGCCGGAAATCCGCTAGCAGGCTGCTGGTGATCGAGGGTGCTGCAAAATCCGGACGGAGCAGCCGTTTTTCCGTACGCATAACCATCACGGCCAGCATCCGAAGGATTTAGGCTCCACGCAACGAAAATCGTCTGGCGCGCGATCACGCCGTGCCCGTACAACAACAAGGGAGTGGGATAATGCCGTTCATCCGCGAGAGTTGGTATCCGGCAAGCTGGTCGTCGTCGCTTGGGGCAGAGCCGGTTGCCCGCACGTTCCTGGGCGAGGAGGTGGTGCTCTATCGCGATAGCCAGGGCACGGCGGTCGCCTTGTCCAATATCTGCCCCCACCGTTTTGCCGCCCTGGCCAAGGGCAAGCTGCATGGTGATGCCATTGCCTGCCCTTACCATGGCTTGCGGTTTGGCCCCGACGGGCGCTGCGTGCACAATCCACATGGACCGGCGACCGGCGCAATCCGGGTGCGGTCATACAGCCTGGTCGAACGCCATGGCATGGTGTGGATCTGGATGGGGCAGGCGGAAAATGCCGACCCTGCGAAAATCCCCGTGCTGTCGGCGCGCGAGGACGCGCAGTTTGACTGGGTGGAGGGCTACCTTCATGTCGAAGGCAATTACCAACTCGTCATCGACAATCTGCTGGACCTGACCCATGTCGAGTTCCTGCATCCATTCCTTGCAGACCCTTCGGACACGTTCCCCACGGAAGTGACCTGTCATGAAGAGGGAGAGCAGGTGATTTCGCAATACAACCGCCCCCAGTGCAAGCGCACGCCGCTGGTCGCAGGCCTGTGGAACGACGCCCCCGAGGTGATCAGCCTGCTGTCCGTCATGCGCTGGCAGGCACCTGCCAATCTCGTGCAACGCAATTGCTTTGACGTTGCCCGGCACGCCGACATGGCAAATGCCCATGTGCAGGTTCCGTTCTGCCACCTGCTGACGCCAGAGACCGAAACCACGACGCACTATTTCTGGGCGGGTGGCCGCAACCAGTTGCAGGGCGTGCCGGCTGTTTCCGAAGGATTCCGGCTGGGCGTCGAGGGCGCGTTCAAGAACGAGGACGAACCGATGATCGCGGATATCCAAGGGCGCATGAAGGGACGCGAACTGTTCGACATGAAGCCCCTGCTGCTGCCGATCGACAAGTCAGCCGTGCTGGCGCGCCGGCGGGTGAGCGCCCTGTTGAAGACAGAGCTGGCATAGCCCTGCGCCTGCGCGCAGCAGCGGTCTTACCGCTTGTTGCGCGCAGGTGTTGCCGGCGAAGGGTCGCGATTGAGGAACAATTCGCAGATCAGCCCTCTCAGCCACCGGTTCGACGGCTCGTCGTGGACGCGGCGGTGCCAGAATTGCTGAATGTTGATACGCGGCAGCGCGAGCGGCGGCGCGACCACCCGCAGCCGGGCCATGGTGGCGAATATCCCTGCCACTGCCGCTGGAACGGTGCTGATCAGTTCGGATTCGGCAACCAGCAGGGGCACGCTCATGAAGTGTGGCGACTGGAGCTGCACGCGCCGCTCCAGCCCCTTGCGGCGCATCTCCTGCTCCACCAGTTCCTGGCTTCGCCCCGACTGCGCCACCACGATATGGCCCAGTCTCAGGAACGTATCGAGCGTCCAGCCGGGTCTGGCATGCGGGTGGTCAGCCGCCGCGATGCAGGCAAAGTCGTGATCGAACAGCTTCTGCGTCATGAAGTTGCTGCCGTTCAGATCGGGAAAATAGCCGAGCGCGAGATCGACCTTGCCCTCGGCCATCGCGGTCTCGAGTTCGATCGGCGTCATGGAACGGGACTGGAGCGTTGCCTGCGGCGCAAGCCGCGACAGCGCCGCCATCAGCCGCGGCAGAAAGATCAATTCACCGATATCCGACGTGCTGATGACGAAGCGGCGCTGGCAACTGGCCGGCTCGAATTTCCGTTCCGCCAGGACGTCGGTTTGCACACCGTCAAGCACGCGCCGGAGCGGCTCTTGCAGCCGTTCGGCCAGCGGCGTCAACTGCATCGTATTGCCGCAGCGGAGTAGCAGTTGATCCTTGAACTGCACCCGCAATTTGTTGAGCGAAAAGCTCACGTTGGGCTGGCTGACGCCCAGCCGCCTTGCCGCGGCGCTGACGCTGCGCTCTTCGATCAGCGCATCGAGAACCACGAGCAGATTGAGGTCAAAATCGCGCACGCTCATGGGTTATAAGATATCTGGATATCGGAAATAACGCCATACAGTGATGTGGATTTCCTCTGCCCTTGCTAGAACCGCGCGCATGATCCGGGAGAGCGTGCTGTGAGCCAATCCACATTCCTGAAGAACGTTTGGTATGCTGCGGGATGGAGTGCCGATCTGGCGCCCGGCGCCCGGATCGCGCGCACCATCCTGAACCGGCCGGTCGTGCTGTGGCGATCGGAGGAAGGCACGGCCAGCGCGCTTGAAGATCGCTGTGTCCACCGCGCCATGGCCCTGTCGGCCGGTGTCGTCACCGGCTCGCATCTGCGCTGTGCCTACCATGGCCTGGAATTTGCGGCGGACGGGCGCTGCGTGCGGATTCCGACGCAGGATCGCATTCCCGAGACGGCGCGCGTGCGGCACTATCCGCTGGTCGAACGACAGGCTTTGATGTGGATTTGGATGGGCGATGCCGAACAGGCAGACCCCAGCCTGATCCCCGATTACCCTATTCACGAGGACGCCAGCTACGCCTGGCGTGGCGCGCACTTGCAGGTCAATGGCAACTGGCAGTTGCTGGTCGACAACCTGATGGACCTGTCACACTTGCCATACATTCACGCCCGCACGATCGGCGGCGATCCGGATCTCCACTTCCGCACGAAGACCAAGTCCGAGAAGCGTGGCCAGACAGTGCGGGTCACCCGGCTCATGCCCGATTCAGAGCCGCCGCCGACCTATGTCGACGCTGCCAATTTCCAGGGCAAGGTCGACCGTTGGCAGGAAGTCATCTTTGAACCCGTGTTCATTCGCATCCACACCGGCGCGTGCGACGCGGGCACGGGGGCATATGACGGGCCGGATTATGGCGCGTTGGGCACGACGCGGTTTTCCATGCGCGGCTGCCACGCGATCACGCCTGAAACGGAAACGACCACGCATTACTTCTGGTCGATGGCGACCAACATTCTCGACAATGGCGTGCCGGACGAAGTGTTTGAACAGACCGCGCGCACGTTTCGCGAAGACCAGGAGGTCCTGGAACTGCAGCAGCGCCGGATGCTCGAGTGTCCCGACGAACCGCTGATTGACATCGCCAGCGACGTGGGTGGGCGCCATACGCGCCAGCTTATCGCGAACTTGCGGCGGGAAAACAGCGGCATGGGGTGATAGCGCCGAAGCAGAACAGCCTGCACCAGGCGGGAGCGTCCCCCCCGGTGCAGGCATCCTGTGGAAAGCCTGTCAGAGCCTCGAATTGCCGGGCCATGACCCGGCGAGCAGCAGCGCCCCGGTAATCGCCAGATCCTTGTAGAAAAAGAACATGTCCGGTCCGTGCCCATAGATCGGGTTGTGCATCAACCACGATACGGCAATGCTGTAGACCGCCAGGACCAGGGCGGGCCAGCGGCCGCCCATTCGGAACACCAGGGCAAGAGAGGCGATGACGGACACGGCCATGCCGATGGCCAGGCCAAGGGCAGGGGCGGGCACGCCCCTCGCAGTCATGTCGCTCAAGGTATCGGCATAGTGGGCGCTGGAAAGGTGATAGCGCGCCGCACCGATGAAAAACCATGCGATGATCGCCCGGCCGGCCAGGGAAATGCCATTTTCAAACCATGTTCCCTGCGGGTCGAGCACCCGCGGCATCAGGGGGTGTCCGGTCGCCGGACGTGCGGTGTCAGCGTGTTGCATCAGATGTGTACTCCGAAGCGCAGACCAAAGGTGCGAGGCGGCTCGATAATGCCGGTGGTTGGCGTGGCATCGCTGGAAGGCTGCGAAATCGCGTTGTAGCGGGCAGTATTCTCGATGTTTTTGACCCATGCAGCGACGGTCCAGCGCTTGTCGGCGGTGGTATAGGTCAGCGTGGCGTTCGACCGCGTATAGGCAGGCGAAAGCGTCTGCGGGTTGTGCGTATAGACTTCCCAATAGCTGCTTGAGAAATACAGATCACCCGCCAGCGCCAGGGTCGCGCCATTGCTGAAGTCCCAGATGTGGGTGTAATCGGCGTTGAGCGTGGTGGTGGGCGCCTGGGGCAAAGCCAGGCCACTGCAGGCGCAGGCATTGCCGGCGCCAACCGCCGAGGCCGGAACATCGAAGTCCAGTCCGCGCGCGGATTCGAGGCCGAGGCCCAGGCCGAGCGTGTCGTGCACGGTCGCCTTGAAGCGCACGGTCAGGTCGTTGCCCACCATCTGTGCCGACTTGGCATTGACGATGATCAGGCCGCCGATCGCCTGGTTGAACGCGCTGACCTGGTAATCGGAAAAGGCGTAGTAATAGAGTTCGTCATTGATCTCGAGGCGGCCGCCCCAGAAGCGGTTTTTCGTGCCGACCGTGACCGCCTTGAGCGTTTGCGGCCGGAACGTCAGCGCCTTGCCGTTCGCGTCCACCGTGGGGACGAACCCGCCCTCGTTATAGCCGGTGGCAAAGTTGGCATAGACCATGTTGTCGCGCGAAATGTCATACTGCACGCCGACCCGGTAATCGACGTTGCTGGAGCTCAACGCGGTGGTAAACGTGGTGGGGAAACTCACGCCTGGCGCAGGCCCGAACCCGTTGACCCCGCCGCCGCTGCGCTTGTCGTATGAATAGCGGATGCCGCCGGTCAACTTCAGGCCGTCGTGCAGCGTGTACGTCGCCTGTCCGAACCCGGCATAGCTGACCGAATGCACGTTGAAATTCTGGGTGACCTGCGGATACCGGGCGGGGATGGGCGCCAGCGTGAGGATGCTGGTGGTTAAACCATCGTTGAGATAGGCATAGCCACCGGCAACCCAGTTCAGGTGCTCACCCTGGTGCGACAGCCGCAATTCATGGGTATATTGCGTGGCCGAGGGATCGAGTTCCAGCGTGCCCGGCCCGTTGTAGAAGTTCGAGCGGCTGCTGTAATGCAGGTAGGCCGGGATGTAGATCAGGCTGGTTCCACCGCCCAGGTCATATTCGAACTTGGCATGGACAAGATCATACCATGACTTGTTGAAGAAATTGGCCGCCGTGGGGTCGACATTGAATTGCCAGGGGCTGGCATCAGACGGAAACTGCGCGCTGGGGGTGACCGGCTTGGGCGTCAAGCCCAGCCCGCCGCTGTGATAGTATTCACCCGAAAGGGTGACGGTCAAACGCTCCGTTGGCGTCATCTTGACCTTGAGCCGGCCGGCAATGCTCTTCTGATCGTTCAAGCCATTGCTCAGGTAGCCGTCGTGATCCTGGTAATCAAAGGCGGCACGCACTGCGACATCGTCGCCGACCGGGACATTGACGGCGCCGGTGGTGTGGATGAAATTGTAATTGCCGCCTTCGGCCATCATGTTGATGCCGAAGTTATGGGTTGGGTCTTTTGTCGAGATGTTGACCGCGCCGCCCGCGGCGTTGCGACCATAGAGCGTGCCCTGTGGGCCGGAGATCACTTCAACGTCGTTGAGATCGAACAGTGCGCCACCGGTGATTTCGCGCGGTGCGTAGACTTCATCGATGTTCATCGCCACGGCCGGATCGGTGCTGTCGACGTCAAGGAAGGTGCCAACGCCGCGCAGATACACCTTGGTTGCGCCGCGTTCGGCCTGGAACTGTGCCGAAGGAACCAGGCTGGCGACGCCGCGGATATCGGTGATCCCGGCGGTGGTGAGGGCATCTTGGGAAAGCGCGGTCACGGCCGCGGGCGTGCCATGAAGCGGTTGGCTCTGCTTTTGCGCCGTCACGATGATTTCCGGCGTTGCCTGGGCAATCGGGGCGGCGCTGGTGGTGGCCTGTGGCGCCGCTTGCGCGTCATCCGCCAGGGCGGGGGTCGCCAACATGCACGCCGCATGCAAGGCCGTGGTGGTCAAAAGCAGTCGCTTCATAATGCCTCCTCTCAGATCCCCTTCTTTCGGTCGGTGCACGTCACACGGGGCACCTAGGGGGGTACGGGGCGGTTGATGACGGAGGCGGTGCATTCTCGTCAAATCAATAGATGCCGCATTAGCTATCGTTAAAAATTATACCTTGGGGTCGTGCAACGATGTGTGTCGGTGGTGCCGGTTCGCAGCATCCGCGCGCATTCTTGACGGTCGCTGGCGCTGCGCTGCCATCGACGAGCGGCGCCAGCCCAAGGCGAACACGCCGGTGGCATATCCATCATTTTGGCTGATAGAACGCCAATATATTATCGATTATATTTCCCAAACGCCTGCCTGTAGCGTCCCGCGCAAAGAATGCTGATGGGAGCGATCGAGGATGTATCCGTTTGGAAGTGATCGGCCTTTTGTGAAGAATCGCTGGTATATCGCTGCGTTCTCGGACGAGGTGAGCAGCCAGCCGCTCGCGCGCACGATCCTGGATATACCGCTCGCTCTTTATCGCACCACGCAGGGCAAGGTAGTGGCTATGTATGGCCTATGCCCGCATCGCTATTTCCCGCTGGCGAAAGGCAAGGTCGAAGGCGATGCACTGGTGTGCGGTTATCATGGCTTCGTGTTCGAGGCGGACGGCAAGTGCAGCGCCATCCCCTCGCAGGGCACCGGCGCCGGCTTTTGCCAACCGACCTACCGCATCGAGGAGCGCGGCCCGCTGTGCTGGATCTGGATGGGCGACGCCGCCGCGTGCGATCCGTCGCTGATCCCGCCCTACGCAGATTTCGGCCTTGGTGAGCCGGGGTGGCGCTACAGCTCGCAGAACCATTTCATCGTGAAGGCGCGCGCGCAGCTGATCATCGATAACCTGATGGATCTGACACATCTTCCCTACCTGCATTACCACGTCGCCGGTGGCGAGGCGATGAAGTCCATGCCCATGCGCGAGGAGCAGCGGGAGGAAAGCTATCGCCTGATCCGAACCGGCAAGCTGCCGTGGGGCGGCTTCCACGATCTGCTCTGGGGCGCGGAAAATCGCTATGAGGGCCTGGCCGACTGGGAATCGATCACTGATTTCTATGGGCCCGAGTTCATCCGCACCAACATGCCGCTGTTCACCCGAATTCCGGGGCACGAAGAGGTGCCGGCGGCGCTTGGGCATTTGCACATCTTGCACGGGATCACCCCGGAAACGGCGAACAGCACGCACTATTTCGGCTTCGCCAACCGCAATTTCCGGCTCGACGATCCGGCGCTGGACGCGTTCCAGTTGGAGTCTGACAAAAAGATCCGGCAACAGGATATCGATGCGGTGGAAGCGATCGAACCGCATGTCGATGCCGCCGCACGGGTGCAGCAGGAATTGCTGGCCAAGTCCGATGCCCCGGCGGTGAAAGTGCGCCGCCAGATCGCCCTCATGATGGAGGCCGAAGCATGAGCAACGGCACAACCTTGACGACGTGTGGGCCCGAACGTGCCCCTATTCCTGTAGCGCAGCGCGGCCAGCATCTCGTGGTCGATCTGCATTGCCATTTGAACGTGGCGTCGGCCGAAGCGCTTGTACGCCGCGAGGTTCCCGATCTGCCCAACCCGTTCGCCTTCATGTCGGACGCGTCGAAGGCAACCAATGCAAAGCTGTTTGGCGCGATCGGGCGCAAGCTCAACGGGATCGACGAGCGCCTTGAGGACATGGATCGTCTGGGCGTCGACGTGCAGGCGATCAGTCCATCGCCAGGGCAATATTACTATGCCGTACCGCCGGAAGTCGGCCGCGAGGCCTCGCGGCTGATCAACGACGGCATGGCGGACGCGGCGGCCAAGCATCCCGACCGGCTGGTCGGCATGGGCACGGTACCGCTGCAGAACGTTGGCATGGCGGTGGAGGAATTGCGGCGCTGCGTGGGCGAACTGGGCCTGCGCGGCGTGGAAATCGGCTCCAACGTGGCGGGCAAGGAACTGGCTGACGCAGAATTCCGGCCGTTCTTTGCCGCGGCCGAGGAACTGGACGTGCTGGTGTTCCTGCATCCGCTGGGCTTTACCCACGGTTCCCGGCTGGCCGAGCATTACCTCGACAACATCATCGGCAATCCCCTGGAATCGACGATAGCGTTAAGCCACTTGATCTTTGGCGGCGTACTGGAAGCGCATGCCGGCCTGAAGCTGTGCGTCGCGCATGGTGGTGGGTATCTTCCTGCCTATTGGGGGCGCATGGATCACGCCTTCCGCGCCAGGGAAGACTGCCGCCAGTTCATTTCGCGAGAGCCATCGTCCTATCTGCGCAACGTCTGGCTCGACACCCTGGTGTTCGATCGCGACCAGCTCGACAGCCTGGTGCGCACCCATGGCGCCAGTCGCCTGTGCCTGGGCACCGATTATCCGTTCGATATGGGCGAGCCGGACCCGCTGGGTTTTCACGACCATTTGCCGGACGACATCAAGGCGCGCTTGCTCGGGCTGAATGCAGCAGACCTGCTCGGCTTGTCGGCGTGCCCCCACGGCTGCGCCCATCACACCTAGCACAGTTCAATAAATTTCAGTGATATTAAACCGGCTAATTATTGATTGGACGGCGTTCTGCTGACGTGAAATTCCAGATGAAATAATCCGCCCTTGCACAAAAGGGCAGTAACATCGGAGGGGAGAAGATGAAGTCGGGATATCTCATCGCGGCCAGTTGCCTTGCGCTTGCGCTTCCAAACGTGGCACTGGCTGACGAAGCGCGCAGCGATGGCGCACAAACTGCTGCGCCCAGCGTCGAAGAGATCATTGTGACCGCCCAGCGGCGCAACGAAAACCTGCAGAAAGCGGCCATCGCGGTGTCGGCAGTGACGGGGGATGCACTGCGCGCGTCTGGGATCACCCAGCCAACCGGGCTGACCAGCGTGGTGCCGTCTCTGCAGGTTGCTCCCGCGGCTGGGCCTTATAACCTGTTTTACTTGCGCGGGGTTGGTAATTTCAACGGCAACGCGTTTTCCGATTCCGCCATCGCGTTCAATTTCGCCGGTGTCTACATCGGGCGCCCGTCTGCCACGACCGGCTTTTTCTATGACCTTGACCGGATCGAGGTGGTCAAGGGGCCGCAAGGCACGCTCTATGGCCGCAATGCCACCGGTGGCGCGATCAACGTTTTGCCCAAGAAGCCTGAACTGGGCGTCTGGAGCGGATTTGGCGCGGTCGATGTGGGCAATTATTCGGCCGTGCGGCTCGATGCCGCGCTGAATATCCCGCTGGGCGACAAGGCCGCCGCACGCTTTGCCGTCGTGCGCGTCAAGCACGATGGCTACATGAACGACGGCACTGACGATCAGGATGACGTCGGCGTGCGTGGTTCTTTGCGGTTCGAGCCGACCAGCAATCTGCATATCGGCGTGGTGGCAGACTATTTCGACCAGGGCGGGCGCGGCGTTGGCATGACCCCGCTGTTGGCGCCGCAGGGAACCCCTGCCGCCACGATGATCTCGCCCGACAGCCGCATCGGCATCTATTCACCGCAAGGCCAGGCGTTTTACTCCAGCCAGTGGGCCGGCACGCTCGGGCGGCCGTTCCAGGCTTTCGCCGCGAATTTCCAGCCTTTCCTGCGCAACCACTTCGTCGGCGTGTCAGCGACGGCGGAATGGCAAAGCGATCTGGGCACGCTGACGATTGTTCCTTCCTATCGAGAGGGGCATCTCAACTTCAACAGCTTCGTGCCCGGCTTCCAGGTCTATTCGGTGGAGCGCAACGCGCAGACGAGCGTCGAAGCACGCTTTGCCACGCCCGATGCCCTGCCGCTTCGGGCGCTGTTCGGCGCGTTTTACTACCATGATCACACCGACAGCCCCTATGGCGATTATGCGTCCAACTGGAACGCCCAGTATGACAAGAACACCTTGCTCAATACCACCAGCAAGGCGCTGTTCGGCCGGCTGACGTATGCGGTCACGCCTGCGCTGCGCCTGACCGTGGGCGGGCGGCAAACCTGGGAAGACAAGGATTTCAGCGGCTCGCGCATATCGCTGACCCGCATTTGCACCGCCGCCTCGTGCCCGACGGCGCCTTCGCTGCCCTATGGCCCCACGGCGCCGGCGCTGGGCGCGTTCCCCTCGGTCGTGGTGCCAGCACTGGGCGCTGCCCCTTATGGTGGCCTGCCCGATGTTGTCGGCAACCCCAACGTCATCCAGGCCGCCACGGTCTTTTCCAACAGCGAGAACAAATCGTTCAGCAAATTCACCTGGCGGGTCGGCGCTGACTGGGATTTGACGCCGCACAACCTGCTGTATGTCTCGTACGAAACCGGGTTCAAGGCCGGCGGCTTTTTCTACAGCCCGAACGGGGCCGGGGGGCAGTTCGCACCCGAGACGCTGGGCGCGCTGACGTTCGGATCGAAGAACCGTTTCTGGAACAACCGGATTCAGCTCAACCTGGAAGTGTTCCGCTGGAAATACAAAGACCAGCAGATCAGCCATCTGCTGACGATCGGCACCGTGCCCACTTTCGTGACCGAAAACGTCGGGCGGGCCACGTTCCAGGGCTTTGAAGTCGAGGGGCAATTCGCCGCGACCGCGTTCACCACGCTGCATGTCGACGCGCAATACCTTGATGCGAAATACGACCAGTTCACGTATCAGAGCCCGAACAGCAATGGCGGAGTCTTCAACGGCACATCCTGCCCGACGGCCGGATTTGCCAACAATGCCTACATCATCAACTGCAGCGGCATGCGGCCGGTCAATGCCCCGAAATGGACGCTTAACCTGGGTGTCGACCAGCGCGTTCCCGTCTCGGTCGGCGAATTCACGCTGAACGCCAAAGCGCATTACCAGACCGCGACGATGACCGGCATGGAATTCGCCCCGGTCGAACAGCAGGCGGCGTATTGGCTGGCCGATGCCCAGGTCAGCTTCAGCCCCAATATCCATGGGCTGACGTTTGGCGTCTACGTCAACAATATTTTCGACAAGACCCTGAAATCGCAATCATATCCAACGCCTGGCACGGCCTTTTACGCCACCACGCTGCGCCCGCCGCGCACCTATGGTGGGCGCGTGTCCTACAGCTTCTAGAAATTCGCGACCGTCATGGCGCAAGGGTGGGGGGAGCATCGCGCTTCCCCCATCATTGCGTTTTTTCCGAGCATCCGTTCTCGAGCATTTCCAGCATCCATTGCACGCCCGGATCGCTGTCGCGCACCTTGTGCCATTGCGCGATCTGGATCACGTCGGGAAACGGTGTCCAGGTCTCATGAATGGCAATGGGATAGAGCTTGGCGAAATGCTCGGCATAGCGCCGGTGCATGGTGGCCAGCCGGCGCGTTCCCACGATGCCGCGGCATAGATCGCCAAAGCTGGGCAGCAGCACTTCGACGCGGCGATCATGCGCCATTTTCGCGATATGCTGATCGGTGACGGAAGGGCGCCGGTCGGGGCCAAAAGTGGCAACCGCATGGCCCGCGGCAAAGAACACCTCTTCACTGATCGTGCCATAATTTGCGTCGCGCCAACTGATGATGACGTCGGTGTCTCGCCACAACTCGCGGGTTGGATAGCGCGAGTTGGCATAGGGCTGCACGGTGATCACGAGATCGACCTCTGCACGCTCGAGCCGTTCGGTTGCGATGCCGCTGGGCGGAATGACTTCAAAAGTCACCAGGGGCGCAATGTGCGAGGCATGGGCGATGATATCGGCCAGGCTGATCGCATAGGCATAGTCCGAGGCCACGAGCAGGAAATGGCGGTTTGATGTCGCAGGATCAAAGTTACCTGCCCTGGTAATTTCGCCGCGAATTTGCAGCAACGCCCGTTTCACCGGGCCGGCAAGCGCCTCTGCCTTGGGCGTGGGGTGCATCTTGCGCCCGTGGAGCACCAGGAGATCATCCTGGAAATAGTCCCTTAGGCGGTTGAGTGCCCCGGTCACCGCAGGCTGGGTCAAATTCAGGCGCCGGGCTGCCGCCGAGACGTTCCTTTCCTCTGACAAGGCTTCAAACGCCACGAGCAGGTTGAGATCGAGACCATCAAATCGCATCCGCGAAACCTATCAGCGCAACCTATAGCTGACAACCGCGATATTCGATTGGACGGTAATTTCCCGATCGACGAAGATGCCCTGGTAAATTTCGTCACGTCTATAGCACGCCGCGAGCGTCAGAAGAAAATCCAGGGAGAACCCTAATGATGCTGCGAAAGCTGCACCATGTTACGTTTCATGTCAGTGATCTTGACGCGACAGAGCGGTTTGCAAACGACTTTGGCCTGCTGACGGTAGAAAAAGCTGGCCAACGACTTGTTATGGCCACGCAGGGCGGCGATTCCTATTCTTATGTCGCCTACCAATCTGACGAACCCAAGTTCATCGGACTTGCTTTCGAGGTTGCCGACGAGGCCGATCTTGCCCAGGCCATTGCCGATCATGGCGCCAGCGATGTGGTCGAGATGGACCTGCCCGGTGGCGGTCGGTCCGTGTCGCTGTTTGACCCCAATGGCTTCCGGGTGGAACTGGTCCACGGAATTGCCAGCAAGCCCGCGCTGCAGTCCTATCCCGAGTGGCAGATGAACTCGCCCTTGGGCTATCCGCGCGCCGGGCGTTTCGAGCCCAAGCGCCCGCTGGCCCCGGCCAAGCTGTTTCGTCTGGGTCATATTGGCCTGTTCGTGCCGAGCTACCTGGCTACCCAGGCCTGGTACAAGGACGTGCTCGGGCTGATCCCCAGCGATGTCTATCACGTTCCGGGCCAGCCCCATGTCCAGATCGTCGGGTTCCTGCGCCTTGACCATGGCGAAGACCTGGTGGATCACCACAGCGTTGCCCTGATGCAGAGCATGGATGGGCGGGTCGACTGCCATCATATCAGCTTCGAAGCACAAGACTTCGAGGCGCAGTTCATGGCGCACCGCTACCTCGAAACCCAGGGGTACGAACTGGTCTGGGGCGTGGGGCGCCACCCCCACGGCAGCCATGTGTTCGACGTGTGGCGCGACCCTGACCGCAACCGCTTCGAGACGTTCAGCGACACCGATCGGTTGAAGAAGTCTGACGGCACGCGAATTCACAATATTCACGATGTCGAGATGGACGTGTGGCGCTCGGACCCGCCCGACCGTTATTTTGCCTGATCCCCAAAATATTCAAACGAAACGTTAGCGAGAAATCCATGTCTGATCATTCCTTCTTGAAGCCGCTGCCCGCCGCACCCCAGCCCGAGGGCATCGATGATGTTACCGGCCTCGTTTCCGGTTCTTTCGGAATTGGCACGTTCCGTGATGGTGATGGCGCCGCGTTTCCCGGTGTCGTCGTGCCGGGCGGCGGCGTGTTCAGCCTTGCCGGCGAATATGCCGATACCCATGCCGTGTTCGAGGATTGGGCGCGCGCTTCCAACCTGGCCAACGATGTTGCGGCCAAGCAGGACCGCAAGGCGCACGATTATCGCGCGCTGACCATCCTGCCCGTTCTGGCCCATCCCAACATGCTGTGTGGCGGATCAAACTATCGCCAGCACGTGGCCGAGATGATGACCTTCAACAAGTTCAACCAGGACAAGCGTGGCGAAGGCGAAAGCGACGAGCAGTTCTTCCAGCGAAATCTGGCCGAAATCGATCGCCGCAGCCGCGAAGGCATGCCGTTCTTCTGGACCGGCCTGCATTCCTCGCTGTGCGGCCCGAATGACGACGTGCCGCTGCCGCTGATCGGCGAAAATCCCGACTGGGACCTGGAGTTCGGCGCGATCGTCGGCAAGACTGGCCGCTATGTCCGCCCGGAAGACGCCCACGAACTGATCGCTGCCTATGTCATGGTCAACGACCTGGGTACGGTCGACGAATTCCGCCGCGTCGATGTGCGCTTCATGTACGATTGGGTCAGCAAGCATCAGCCCAACTTCAAGCCGTTCGGCCCGTTTGCCGTCCCCAAGGAGTTTGTCGATCGCTCGAAGGTGCAGATCCGCCTGAAGGTGAATGGCGAAATCCGGCAGGATTGGCCGATTTCCGACATGATTTTCCAGCCGGAACAGATCCTGTCCTATGCCTCGGAACGCATTCGTCTGGTGCCGGGCGATCTGCTCATCACCGGTTCGCCGCCGGGGAACGGCGCGATGTGGGGCAATGCCTGGCTCAAGCCCGGCGATGTGATGGAAAGCGAGATCACCTACCTGGGCCGCCAGACCAACCACATCGTCGCCGAAGAGGTGGGCGACCGCACGCCAACCTACGGTCCCTTCATCACGGCCTGGTGATACGGGGCGCTGGTGCCACCCTGGATTGCGTGGCTGGCTTTCATGCAGCGCGGGCCGCAAGGCGGCTTGGCTGGCCAGCCCGCAGTCCATCCCCGAACCGGTCGCGATCATCAGGACGCGCGGCCGGAAAGGGGGGAGGGCGGGGCCTTCCAGGTAATAGCCCGAAATCTCAAAAATGCGGCAGCATCTTGCCGTTCAGGTCTATTTTTGAAACATCCATGCTCAATCATGGGCTGAGCATGGAATGACAATCATGGACCAGATCGATCGCCGCATTCTGAACGCCCTGCAAAGCGACGGGCGGATGACCAACCAGGATCTTTCCGAACAGGTTGGCCTCTCGCCCTCTCCGTGCCTGCGCCGGCTGCGCGCCCTGGAAAGCGACGGCGTGATCTTCCGCTATGTCGCGCTGGTCGATCCGATCTCGGTTGGCCTGCCGGTCACCGCTTTCATTCGCGTGCGGCTGGACCGGCAGGACGATCGCCATCTGGCCCAGTTCGAAGCAGCGGTGGCCTCTTTTCCCGAAGTCATGGAATGCTACCTGATGTCGGGCGATTGCGATTACCAGTTGCGCGCCTTGTTCGATTCACTGGGCGCCTTCGAGGATTTCCTGCGGCAGAAGCTGACGCGCATTGAGGGGGTCTCGCAGGTCACCACCAGCTTTGCGCTGCGGCCGGTGGTCTACAAGACCGCGCTGCCAATCTAGGCAATGGACCCAAACGGCATCCTCGCTTGCCACGTCATTGCCCCAGGAACAGTTCTGCCGCGGCATCGATGACGGCTTCGCTGTCCAGCCGGTATTCGCGGTAAAGATCGGGCAGATCGCCGGTCTGGCCAAAACGGTCGGTGCCGAGCGGGCTGACGCGCATGCCCTTTACGCCGCCAAGCCACGACAGCGCGCCGGGCGATCCGTCGATCAGCGTCACCAGGCCGGCGCCCGGCGCAAGCGGTGCCAGCAGGGTTTCGGCATGGCAGGGCGCTGGCGATCCGGTGGTCCAGCGTGTCGCGTGGCGTTCCGACCAGCCGCGATGCAACAGGTCGGGCGAAGTCACGTTGAGCAGGCCCAGGCCCGGGATATCATCGACCAGCTGTTCCCAGGCCGCGAGCGCTTCGGTGGCCACCACGCCGGTAAACACGATCGCCGCATCCGCGCCGTCGGCGGGGCGGCGCAGCCAGTAGCCGCCCTTCAAGGCGTCTTCCCGCCAGCTGTCATCTGTGCGCGTGATCTGCGGGATCGCGCGCGTGGTCAGGCGCAGATAGACCGAGCCGCCATCGACCTGCTGCATGTGATCGAACGCGAACGCCATCATCGCCGCCAGTTCATCGGCATAGGCCGGCTCGAAATAGGTGAGGTTGGGTTGCCCCATGCCGATCAGCGGGGTGTTGATCGATTGGTGCGCGCCGCCCTCTGCGGCCAGCGTCAGGCCCGATGGCGTTCCCACCAGCAGAAAGCGCGAGTCTGAATAGCAACCATAGTTGAGCGCATCGAGGCCGCGCGCAATGAACGGATCATAGACCGTGCCGACCGGCAGCAGGCGGGTGCCGAAATGCGGCGCGGCCAGGCCCAGCGACGCGAGCATGAGGAAGAAGTTGTTTTCGGCAATGCCCAGCTCGATGTGCTGGCCAGCAGCATGCTGCGCCCACTTCTGCGCCGAAGGGATTTTGGCCTTGTGGAACACGTCCGCCAGTTCCTGACGCCGGAACAGCCCACGCTGGTTGACGAAGGCGCCCAAGTTGGTCGTTTGGGTAACATCGGGTGCCGTGGTCACGATGCGATCGGCCAGTTGCTCGCCCGATTTCGCCAATTCGAGCAGGATGCGCCCGAACGCGGCCTGCGTCGATTGGTCGGCGCCCTCGGGCGCGGGGATTGCCGGAACGGGAACGGCAGGCGCAACCGGTTCAGCCTTGGTCCGGGCGATTGGCGAATTGGCCACGAAGGCCTTGAGATCGGTGGCGACATTGTCGCCGAGCGCGCCCCACCGCTCCCACTCGTTGCCCTCGGCAATGCCCAGGCTCAGGCGGAATTGCTCCATCTGCGCCGGGTTCATCATCCCCGAATGGTTGTCCTTGTGGCCGGCGAGCGGCAGCCCGTGGCCCTTGACCGTATAGGCGATGAACAGCGTGGGGCGATCGTCCTGCGCGGCGTCGAAGGCATCCATCAGGGTTTCGACACAATGGCCGCCCAGGTTGGTCATCAGCCGCGCCAGCTCGACATCGTCATAGCTGTCGAGCAGCGTCTTCACGTTGGGCTTGTGGCCAATGTCGGCCAGCAGCCGCTCGCGCCAGGCCGTGCCGCCCTGATAGGTCAGCGCCGCGAATTCGGCATTGGGGCAGCTGTCGATCCACTCTTCCAGCGCCTTGCCGCCCGGCCGCGCGAAGGCGGCCAGTTGCATCTTGCCATACTTGAGCGTGATGACGCGCCAGCCGCAGGTTTCGAAGATATCGTCGAAGCGGCGGAACATGCGATCGGCCGTGGTGGCGTCAAGCGACTGGCGATTGTAGTCCACGATCCACCAGCAGTTGCGCAGGTCGTGCTTGTAGCCCTCGATCAGGCATTCGTAGATATTGCCTTCATCGAGTTCAGCATCGCCCATCAGCGCGATCATGCGCCCGGCGTCTTCCTCGCGCAGTTGCCCATGCGCGATGAGATAATCCTGCACCAGGCTGCTGAAGGCCGTCACTGCCACGCCCAGGCCGACCGAGCCGGTGGAGAAATCGACCGGAATGTTGTCCTTGGTGCGGCTGGGATAGCTCTGCACGCCGCCCAGGCCGCGAAACCGCTCCATCCGCTCGCGCGTCTGGTTGCCCAGCAGATAGTGGATGGCGTGCAGCACCGGTCCGGCGTGCGGCTTTACCGCCACTTTATCCTGCGGACGCAGCGCATGGAAATAGAGCGCCGCCATGATCGCGGTGATCGACGAACAACTGGCCTGATGGCCACCCACTTTCAGGCCATCGCGCTTGGGGCGCAGATGGTTGGCATTGTGGATCATCCACGACGAAAGCCACAACAGGCGCGTGTCGAGATGCTCCAGCGCGCTGATCGTGTCCTGCCGGGAAGGGGAAATCGTCGTGTCCATGAGCGTGTCCTGATGTGGAGCGACAGGTTCTAGCGCTGCGTGGCAGGGCATGTCCTTGCGAAAGGATTGCCCTTAAATCGTCTGAAATGGCATATCCTGCCAATATGCATTGTGATTGATAGGAAATATTGCCGGATTTTCGCCGATGCCATCGGAATGCTTCGGTATCGCGAGCGAGTTTGAGGGTATGGCGATTCCGCTCGGAAGCAGCACCTGGTCCGTCCCGCACGAAGGCCGCCAGCCTTCGCGTGTTTGCAGGTGGAGCAGTAAAATCCAGTGCCCATGTCACAAAGCGTGGAGCGGGTTCGTCATGATGGCATCCCTATCGAAAGGATGCTGACCATGACCCCGCGCCTCAATCTCTACACCGCCGCGCCCGACATTTTCAAAGCCTGGTTTGCCTATTCGCAGAAAGTGGCGGAATGCGGCCTGGAAAAGCCACTGCTCGAACTGGTGAAAATCCGCGCCTCGCAGATCAATGGCTGTGCCAACTGCCTGAATATTCACACGTCTGATGCGCGCAAGGCTGGCGAAACCGAGCAGCGCATCCATCTGGTGGCTGCATGGCGTGATGCGCCGTGCTACACCGATCGCGAACGCGCGGCGCTGGATTGGACCGAACACATGACGCAGATCGCGACCAGTCGCGCGCCCGATGCCGTCCATGCCGCTTTGGCTGCGCAGTTCACCCCGGCCGAGCAAGTGCAACTGACGCTGGCGATCGATGTGATCAACGGATGGAACCGCCTGGCGGTCGGTTTCAATTTCTATGCGCCGGAACTGGGCTGGAAATGAGCCAGACGGCGGGCGAGATTTTTGACGCGCAGCGATCCACCCTGCTGCGTGTTGCCTATCGCATGCTGGGCACGATTGCCGATGCCGAAGACGTGGTGCAGGATGCCTACGTGCGCTGGCAGGCAGTGGATCATGCAGAGGTGGCAGTGCCGGCCGCGTTTCTGCGCCGCATCGTCACGCGGCTGTGCCTCGATCACCTTAAATCGGCGCGGGTCCAGCGCGAAATCTATGTCGGGCCGTGGCTGCCCGAACCGGCCGTGGATGACGCGCTCGATGACGATGTGACCCTGCCGCTGCTGTTGGCGCTCGAGCGGCTTTCCCCGCTCGAGCGGGCAGCCTTTCTGCTGCATGACCTGTTTGGAGAGCGGTTCGAGGATATCGCGCTGGTGCTGGATCGCGATGTGCCCGCCTGCCGCCAGCTTGCCAGCCGCGCGCGGGGGCATGTGCGTGATGCCCGGCCAAGGTTCCCGATCGATCACCAACACGGCAAGGCCATCGCCGCTGCCTTTTTCGAGGCATCGCAGAAGGGAGACATGGCGCAACTGAGCATGTTGCTGGCCCAGGACGTGCAGTTCCATGCAGATGGCGGCGGCAAGCGCCCCGCAGTGGCGCGTATCCTGCAAGGCGCCAGCGAATATCTGCGCGCCCAGGCGGCGCTGATACGGCTGCGCCGCGCCCCTTCCGAACTGGTGCGGTTCACCACGATCAACGGCCTGCCGGGTTTTATCACGAGAGAGCCCGATGGCTTGCTGCAGACCACGGCCCTGTTGGTGGAGGGCCGGCACATCCAGGCCATCTACGTCATCCGCAATCCCGACAAGCTGACGCGCGTGCATTGAGCCTT
The DNA here is from genome assembly GCF_000410615.1 of Novosphingobium sp. B-7. Taxonomy (NCBI): domain Bacteria; kingdom Pseudomonadati; phylum Pseudomonadota; class Alphaproteobacteria; order Sphingomonadales; family Sphingomonadaceae; genus Novosphingobium; species Novosphingobium sp. B-7. Next base: position 29,259 of record NZ_KE148419.1, read on the forward strand.
TGCCCCTTGCCTAAGCCGCGCGGGGCGCACCGCCAATTGCAGCGCGCCCCGCATTTGCGGTTCAGATCTGGGCCATGCCGCCATCGACGAACAGTTCGATGCCGTTGATGAAGCTTGCTTGGTCCGAAGCGAGGAACAAGACAGCCTTGGCGATTTCATCGGGTTGGCCAACCCGGCCGAGCGGAACTTGTCCTGCCATGAAATCGAGCAGGCCCTGCTGCGATGCCGCGTCTGGTCCTGCCAGTTCGACCAGTCCCGTCGTTTCGACCGGCCCCGGGCTGACGGCGTTGACGCGGATCTTGCGGTCCTTAAGGTCGAGCATCCAGTTTCGTGCGAAACTGCGCACCGCCGCCTTGGTCGCGGAATAGACACTGAACGCTGCGGTGCCGGTGATCGCCGCGGTCGAACTGGTAAGAACGACAGAAGCGCCATCGCGCAGCAAGGGTAGCGCTTTTTGTACGGTAAACAGCACGCCCTTCACATTGGTGTCGAAGGTCTGCTGATAATGTTCCTCGCTGATTGCGCCAAGCGGGGCGAAGCTGCCGCCGCCAGCATTGGCGAAGAGCACGTCGATCTGGGCGTGCTGCTGTTGAACGGCATCGTAAAGGCGATCGATATCGGCAAGTTGCGACATATCGCCGCGAACGCCGGTAACCCGCCCGCCGATTGCCTTGACTGCCGCATCCAGCGCTTCCTGGCGGCGTCCGGTGATGAACACCGCTGCGCCAGCTGCTGCGAACGCCTGCGCCGTGGCCAATCCGATACCCGATGTGCCGCCGGTGACCACCACCACCTTGTTGTTGAAATCCTGTGCCATCTTTCATCTCCTGTTGGTTGGAGCGGCGCCATGCTGCGCCGGTGAAAAAGCACATAAGTGTGCAACGATATTGGCTGTAGTCAGCAAAATTGATACGTATCGTTGCATCAAAGGAACGCTGATGCGCGAAGACCTCAACGACTATGCCTACTTTGCCGAGGTGGTGGCGCATGGCGGCTTTGCCGCGGCGGGCCGTGCCCTGCGCGAACCCAAGTCAAAGTTGAGCCGCCGTGTCGCTGCTCTCGAAGCGCGGCTGGGCGTAAGGCTGATCGAGCGATCGAGCCGCCGCTTTCGCGTGACCGACGTCGGCCAGGCATTTTACGAACGCTGCCGTGCCATGATGACAGAGGCGCAGCAGGCCGTCGCCCTGGTGGCCGAGGCGCAGGCCGAACCGCATGGCCGCGTGCGCTTCAGTTGCCCGACCGGCCTGGTCGAGATCCTGTCGGATATTCTGCCCGGATTTCTCGCCCGCTATCCCCGCGTGCGCCTGCAGGTGATCGCCAGCGACCGCGCCGTCGACCTGATCGAAGAACGTATCGACCTTGCCTTGCGCGTCCGCGTGGCCTTGACCAGCGATGCGGCGCTGACGATGCGTTCGTTGGGCACCTCGGCACGTATCCTCGTGGCCGGCCGACAGCTGGCAGAAAGCATGGGCGCGGATCCAGCTGGGCTGGCCACGATGCCGACACTGGGCACTTCTGACGAAATTGGCGAGGTGGAATGGCAGCTGGAGCACATTGATGGCGCAACCCACCGCCTGCGGCACGAGCCCCGCATGACCTGCAGCGACTTTACCGCCGTGCGCGCCGCCGCGATCCGCAACCTGGGCGTGGCGCTGCTGCCCGATCACGTGTGTTCAGAGGCGCTGCGCCAGGGGCAACTGGTGCATGTCCTGCCGCAGTGGCGCGCGCAGATCGGCATCGTGCACCTGGTCTTCACCACCAGGCGGGGGCTGCCGCCGGCGGTGCGCGCGTTGATCGATCACCTCGCGGCGACCTTTCCCAAATGATCGACCAAGGCGTTCGTCGAGCGGGGTTTGCCAAGTGGCGGTGCCCTGCCTAGCCTGCCGCGGTTCGATCACGGCAGCAGGGCACATCAGATCATGCTTGAACTTCAGGGGGTTTCCCACGTCTATGGCAATGGCACGCGCGCGCTCGATGCCGTCAGCCTGACCATTCCCAAGGGCATGTTCGGGCTGCTCGGGCCCAATGGCGCGGGCAAGTCCACCCTGATGCGCACCATCGCCACGCTGCAGATCCCCACCAGCGGGCGGATCATGTTCGACGGCATCGACGTGGTCGGCGATCCTCAGGCGATCCGTGGCCAGCTTGGCTATCTGCCGCAGGATTTCGGCGTCTATCCCCGCGTCAGTGCCTATGACCTGCTCGATCACATGGCCGTGCTCAAGGGTATCGCCGGGCGGGGCGAGCGGCGCGACACGGTCGAGACGCTGCTCGCCCAGGTCAACCTGTGGGACGTGCGGCGCAAGGCCGTGGCGGGGTATTCGGGCGGGATGCGGCAGCGCTTTGGCATTGCCCAAGCCCTGATCGGCAATCCCCGCCTGGTCATCGTCGATGAACCGACTGCCGGACTCGATCCTGAAGAGCGCAACCGCTTCCTCAATCTGCTGGCCGAAATCGGCGAGAACGTGGTGGTGATCCTGTCGACCCACATCGTGGACGACGTGACCGACCTGTGCCCACGCATGGCGATCCTGGGGAAGGGGCAGATCCTGCTGGAAGGCGCGCCCACCGCCCTGATCGGCGCCCTGGCTGGCCAGGTGTGGGAGCGCGCGATCGATCGCGCCGATCTGCCCGCGATCAGCGCGGCGCACCGCGTCATCTCCACCCGCCTGCGTGGTGGCCGCACCGTGGTGCACGTGATTGCCGACACGGCGCCGGGAGAGGGCTTCACCGCCGTTCCCGGCGGGCTTGAGGATGTCTATTTCTCGACGCTGCTTGCCGCGCGCGCACCCGCGCCGGCGGCCGTCGTCGCCTGAGCGGGCAAGGGGGCACAGACATGCTTGGCCGCATCGCCGCGTTCGAAATCCGCTATCAGTTGCGCAGCCCGGTGTTCTGGGTGGTGTTCGCGCTGTTCTTCCTCCTCTCGTTTGGCGCCATGGCCTCGAGCCAGATCTCGATCGGCGGCACGCCCGACAATGCCTGGCAAAACGGCACGCTGTCCCTGGCGATGACCCAGGGTGTGATGACCATCTTTGCGCTGTTTTCCACCACGGCATTCGTCGCCAACGTGATCGTGCGCGATGATGACAGCGGCTTTGGCCCGCTGGTGCGGGCAACCTCGGTGCGCAAGGGCGATTACCTGTTCGGCCGCTTTGCCGGGGCCTATCTCGTCTCGCTGCTGGTCTTTGCCGCGGTGCCGCTGGGCAGCTTCGTCGGTTCGCTGATGCCCTGGCTCGATCCCGAAACGATCGGGCCCAACCGGCTCGGCACCTATCTGCGCCCCTTCGTGCTGGTGGCGATGCCCACGCTGTTGTGGAGTGCGGCGTTTTTCTTTGCCGTGGCCACGCTCACCCGCTCGATGATGGCAACCTATGTGGCGGTGGTGGCCAGCCTGCTGGTCTGGGGCGTGACGCGCGGCATCCTCGCCAGCCATCCCGATCTGCGCACGCTGGCGGCGCTCACCGATCCGTTCGGCGTTGTCGGCATCGCGCTCGAAACCCGCTATTGGACGCTGGCGGAAATCAACGCGCAGCCTTTTCCGTTTTCCGCGCTGATGATGGAAAACCGCGCCATCTGGCTCGCTGTCACGGTTGCAGCGCTGGCGCTGGCATGGTGGCGTTTTAGCTTTGCCACCCCGGCGGCGAGCAAGCGCCAGTTGCGGCGCGAAGCACGGCGCGCGCGCAAGCTTGCCGCTGCCACGCCCAACCGGGTAAGCCGGCTGCCCGATCCTGACCAGGCCCGCGCGCAATGGCCGCGCCTGATCGCGCGCATCACGTTCGAGGCGCGGATGATCCTGCGCAGCCCGGCGTTCCTGGTGCTGGTGGCAGTGGGTGCGATCAACGCGCTGGCGGCCTTGAGCTTCAGCGACAGCATGTATGGCAGCAAGAGCTATCCTGCCACGTTCCTGCAGATCATGGCGCTGCGCAGCGCGTTCACGCTGGGGCCGATCGTGATCGCCGGGTTCTATGCCGGCGAACTGGTCTGGCGCGATCGTGAGCGGCGGATCAGCGCGATCATCGATGCCAGCGCCTTGCCCAGCTGGGCCTTGCTGCTGCCCAAGGTGCTGGCGCTGGTGCTGGTGCTGTTCATCACCGTGGCGCTGGGCACGCTGGTGGGCATTGGCGTGCAACTGGCCAATGGCTTTACCGCGATCGCCCTGGGGCAATATCTGTGGTGGTACCTGGTGCCGACCACGGCCGATATGGTGTTGCTGGCCGGTCTGGCCGTGTTCCTTCAGGTGGTTTCGCCCAGCAAGTATGTCGGTTGGGGCTTGCTGCTGGTGTGGTTCGTGTTCGGCATCGTCGCCTCGGCGATGCATTGGGACCACCCGCTGTACCAATATGCCTCGAGCGTGCCCAATCCGCTGACCGACATCAACGGCGCGCGGGTGGGCTGGGCCACCAACTGGTGGCTGCGGCTCTATTCGGGACTGCTGCTGGTGGCGCTGATGGCGGCAGCGCACCTGTTGTGGCCGCGCGGCGCCAACGATGGCGTCGGCGCGCGCAGCCGCCAGGCGCTGCGCCGGCTGCGCAGCCCAGCCGGCGGCCTGATCCTGGCCGCGCTGGCCGGCATGGCAGCAACCGGCGCCTGGCTCTACTATCAGATGGACGTGCGCAACCATTACGAAAACGGCGCGCAGCAGGAGATCGACGCGGCCGACCTGGAAAAGCTCTATGCCCGCTATGAATATGCGCCCGAGCCGAGCGTCACGCATATCGCGCTCAAGGTCCGCATCGATCCGGCCACGCCGCGGATGGACGCGGAGGGCACCTATGACCTGGTCAACAGCACCGGCGCGCCGCTGTCCACCGTGCACCTGATGCTGCCGCAGCACGATCGCGATGTGCTGGCACTGACGATCGATGGCGCGCGGGTGAGCCATGACGATGATCGGCGCCAGGTGCGCTTCTTCACGTTCGATCACCCGCTGGCGCCGGGCGCCACCACGCGGCTGCATTTCCGCGTGCGGCGCTGGCAGCAGGGTATCAACCCGCTGGGCGATGACACGCGCCTGCTGGCTAATGGCACGTTCCTCGATTCCAGCGAGATCGCGCCCACGATCGGCATCCAGCGCGCGGCCATGTTGAGCGATCCGGTCAAGCGCCGCGAACACGGGCTGCCGGCAGAGCACCGCATGCCCAAGCTGGAAGACCAGGGCGCGCGGCGGTTCAACTACATCGCCAACGCCAGCTGGGTGACGAGCGACATCACCGTCACCACCGCCGCCGACCAGGTGCCGCTGGCGCCGGGCGACAAGGTGGCCGATGCGGTGGCGAGCGGGCAGCGCACCGCGCGCTTTGTCTCGCGTGTGCCCATCCTCAACTTCTGGTCGATCCAGTCGGCCCGCTATGCGATCGACACCCGCGATGCCGATGGCGTACAGGTCTCGATCTATTACGATCCCCAGCATGCCTACAACGTCGCCCGCCTGCAGCGCGCCGCGCGCGTGGCGCTGGGCTATTATCGCAGCAATTTCGGGCCTTATCAGTTCGATTATGCCCGCATTGTTGAATTTCCCGGCTATGCCAGCTTTGCCCAGGCCTTTGCCGGCACGATGCCGTTTTCGGAATCGATCGGGTTCCTGGGTGATTTCAGCGATCCCGACAAGATCGACTACGCCACCTATGTCGCCGCGCACGAGTTGTCGCACCAGTACTGGGCCCACCAGGAAATCAGCGCGGAAATGCAGGGCGGGACGATGATGGTCGAAACGCTGGCGCAATATTCAGCGCTGATGGTGATGAAGCAGCTTTACGGGCCGGACAAGATCCGCCGCTTCCTGCGCTATGAACTCGATCGCTACCTTTCTTCGCGCGGGCGTGAAGCGGTGGAGGAAGTGCCGCTGGCCCGCGTGGAAGACCAGCCCTATATCCACTATCGCAAGGGCGCGGTCGCGCTCTACCTGCTGCAGGACCGCCTGGGCGAAGCGCGGGTCAATGCCATGCTGCGCCAGATATTGGCGCGCTATCGCTTTCAGGGGCCGCCTTATTCCACCTCGATGGATCTGGTGCGCGGCTTCCACGCGCTGGCGCGGACGCCGCAGGAACATGCGCTGGTGCGTGATCTTTTGGAAACCATCACGGTGTGGGATTTCAAGGCGGACAGCGCGAAAACCCAGCGCCGTGCCGATGGCACCTGGCAGACCACGCTGACGCTCAGCGCCAGCATGGCGCGCGACGATGGCAAGGGCGCCAGCACCCCCGTGCCGCTCGATCAGTATGTCGACATTGGCCTGTTCACCGCGCAGCCGGGCGAGGGCGCCTTTGGCAAGGCCGATGTCATCACCATGGAGCGCCACCGCCTGCACGACGGCACCAGCACGATCGTGCTGACCAGCCGCCGCAAGCCGGCCTATGCCGGGGTCGATCCCTACAACACGTTCATCGACCGCAAGAGCGATGACAATGTCATCGCCGTCACGGGCGGCTGATGATCCCCTGTCGCCCCATGCCGCGCTTGCTGGCGTGGCGTGGGGCGCCACTGCTTCACAGCCCGTCGCATCGCCTTTGCTGCTTCATCGCGCGTTCAGCCCGATTGCGGAGATTTCCCGCGCAAACAAGCACAAGGAGCGATATCCATGCCAGGATTTCCCAAGTTTGTGATCGGTGCCGCAGCCTTGAGCGTAGCTGGCGCCTGCGCGGCCCAGGCGGCAACCAATGATCTGCACACGATGCTGGTCAATCTGCCCGATGGCACGGTGGCGCAGGTACAGTACCACGGCGCTGTCGCGCCGCGCATTGCGATCCAGCCGGTGGCCGCGAGGGACGCTGGCGTTGATCCCGCGGCCGACGAGCAGGCCTTGATGGCGGCTGATCCCTTTGCCCACATGGCGCTGGTTTCGGCGATGCTCGATCAGCAGGCCGCCGCGATGATGCAGCAAGCCGCGCTGATGCAGCGCGCTGCCATGGCCCAGGGCACTGCCGCGCCGGCAGACGGCATGCCGGGCATGACGGTGGCGGGGATGACCAACCTGCCCAAGGGCGTGCACATGACCTATGTGTCGAGCACGACCGACGCTTCGGGCTGCACCCGCACGGTATCGTACAGCTCTGAAGGCGGCGCGCATGCGGCCCCGCGCGTAACCCAGGCGGCGTCCGACAGTTGCAGCACGGTCAAGCCCAATAGCCAGGCAATCCCCGCCAAGGCAGAGGCACCGGCCGTTCCCGCGCCCGGTGTCGGCCAGAAGGTCTGATCTGCCGCCAACCGGCGCACGGCGTGGAACGATGGCCGCACGCAGGCGTTAAAGTCCTTGAATTTCCCCAGATCGAAAGGGCGCCCCGTGATTGGCAAGATCGTTTCCGCCGTGGTCGGCAAGAAGATTGCAGAGCGCACCGCCGGGATGAGCGAAGGCAGCGGTGCTCTGCTGGGCGTGGCCGCTGCCACCGTGCTGCGCCGCCTGGGCCCTGTGGGCTTTGTGGCGGCAGCGGCCGGTGGTCTGCTGGCCAAGCGCTACATGGACAAGCGCCAGGCTCGCCGCGCTCCCGCCGTTTAATGTGATACCCAAACAAGCCCCCGTTCCGGCATCGGAACGGGGTTTCGCTTTAACTGAACGCACCCGTTTCATTTTTGGCGTCTGCTGCCGGGCGAAGCCTTTTGCCGCTTTGTCCGGGTGAACGCTCGCGCCTGCCGCCGGTAAAAGGACTATGACCATGACCAAGCCCCCCAAGTCTTCGCCCGCGCAGGACAACGCGCTGCATGACCATCAACCCGGCGCCGGAAACGCAGGATACGAAACTCGCGCCGGCACCGGCGGGGAAACGCATCAGGATGCAGCGGCGGGTGCCCCGGCCGATGGTTATCTGACCGACAACTTTGGCCACCGCCTGGCCGACAACCAGAACAGCCTCAAGGCCGGCGCACGCGGCCCGGCGCTGCTGGAAGACTTCATCCTGCGCGAAAAGATCTTCCACTTCGATCACGAGCGTATCCCTGAGCGCATCGTTCACGCGCGCGGCTCGGGCGCACACGGCGTGTTCGAAGTGACCCGCGCGATCCCCGAATTGACCAAGGCGGGGCTGTTCCAGGAAACGGGCAAGACCTGCCCGGTGTTTGTGCGGTTTTCAACCGTCGCGGGCGGGGCTGGCTCGGTCGATACCCCGCGCGACGTGCGCGGCTTTGCCGTCAAGTTCTACACCGACGAGGGCAACTGGGACCTGGTTGGCAACAACATCCCGGTGTTCTTCATCCAGGATGCGATCAAGTTTCCCGACCTGATCCACTCGGTGAAGATGGAGGCGGATCGCGGCTATCCCCAGGCGGCGAGCGCGCATGACACGTTCTGGGATTTCGTCGGCCTGATGCCGGAATCCATGCACATGATCATGTGGGCGATGAGCGATCGCGCCATTCCGCGCACGCTGCGCACGATGGAAGGGTTCGGCGTCCACACCTTCCGCCTGGTTGATGCCAAGGGCAAGGGCCGCTTCGTCAAGTTCCACTGGAAGCCGGTGCAGGGCCTGGAGTCGCTGATCTGGGACGAAGCCGTGAAGATCGCCGGTGCCGACCCCGATTTCCACCGCCGTGACCTCTATGAAGCGATCGACAGCGGCGCCTATCCCGCTTGGGATCTGGGCGTGCAGGTGTTCGACGAGGAATGGGCGGCCAAGCAGCCCTATGACGTGCTAGACGCGACCAAGCTGGTGCCCGAGGAAGACGTGCCGGTGGAAATCGTCGGGCGCATGACCCTGAACCGCAATGTCGACAATTTCTTTGCCGAGACTGAGCAGGTGGCCTTCCTGCCCACCAACGTTTTGCCCGGCATCGATTTTTCCAACGATCCGCTGCTTCAGGGCCGCCTGTTTTCCTACCTCGACACCCAAAAATCGCGCCTGGGCACGACCAATTTCCACCAGATCCCGATCAACGCGCCCAAATGCCCGTTCCACAACATGCAGCGCGATGGCCTGATGCAGACGCTGGTGCCCACCGGCCGCGCCAATTACGAGCCGAACTCGCTGAATGAAGCGGGCGAAGCCAGCGGGCCACGCGCCGATCCCGATAGCGGGTTCACCTCGTTCCGGGAAAACGGCGAGCGCAACGATCCCACCGAAAAGCTGCGCGTGCGGCCCGAGCTTTTCGCCGATCACTATAGCCAGGCTGCGCTGTTCTTCCATTCGCAGACCGAAAGCGAGCAGGCGCATATCGCCTCTGCCCTGGTGTTCGAACTGTCGAAGGTAAGCCTGGAGCATATCCGCACGCGTGTGCTGTCGCGCCTGCGCAATGTGGACGAGGAACTGGCCAGCCGCGTGGCCGAGGGCCTGGCGATGGACCTGCCGGAAAAGGCACCCGCCGCGCGTGCGCCGACGGCGATGAAGCCGTCAGACGCGCTGTCGATCCAAAAGCAGGCGCGCAAGACCTTTGAAGGCCGCAAGGTGGGCATCCTGTTTGCGGAAGGATCGGACAAGGCGGCGATCGACACGCTCAAGAAAGACATCGAGGGTGCCGGCGGATCGGTATTCCTGGTGGCGCCGAAGGTGGGTGGCATTGCCGTCAAGGGCGGCACGCTCAAGGCCGATGGGCAGCTTGATGGTTCGCCCTCGGTCATGTTCGATGCGGTCGCCTCGGTCCTGATGCCCGAAGCGGCAGCCGAACTGGCCCGCCAAGGCGCAGCGGTGCAATGGTTCATGGACGCCTATGGCCATTGCAAGACGATTGCCCATTGCCCCGGCACCCAGGTGATCCTGGACAAGGCCGGCGTTGAAAAGGACGATGGCGTGGTGCCCAATGCCGACCTGATGTCGGTTGGCCCGGTGCGGCATTTTGCCCGCGAGCCAAAGGTCCGTGCCCTGGCGTGATCCCGTAAGCGGTAAAAGAGTGAAACGTTACCATCACCCCGGATCAAATCCGGGGTGATGGCCGTTGTGATCCATTGAATTTTCTTTGTGCCGCCGACCCTTGAGACAGGATGAGCCTATCATGACCGAGCCCCAGACCCCGGAAGCCAAGGCACAAGCGATCGAGGTGCCCGAAGCGGCCGGGGGATGGGGATCGCTGGAAGGGATTGCCGCCACCGAACTGTCGCAGCGAGCGGGCCCCGGCGCGCTGGAAACACTGGCGCATCTCAACAAGCCGGATGGCACGGCCTGCACCTCGTGCGCGTGGATCAAGCCGCCGACGCCGGCCAAGTTCGAGTTCTGCGAAAACGGCGCGAAGGCAACGCTGTGGGACCTGACCAGCGCGCGCTGCACGCCCGAATTCTTTGAACAGCACACCGTCAGTTCGCTGTGGGGCCTAAGCGCCAATGAGCTTGAGCGCGAAGGCCGCCTGACCGAGCCGCTGCGCTATGACCCTGCCAGCGACCGCTACCTGCGCGCCAGTTGGGCAGAAGCCTTTGCCGCGATCGGCGCGCGGCTGCGCCAGATCGATCCTGCGGCGATGACATTCTACGCCAGCGGCAAGGCGGCGCTTGAGCCGAGCTATCTCTATGCCGCATTCGCGCGCATGCTGGGGCACAACAACCTGCCCGACAGTTCCAACATGTGCCACGAGACCACCTCGGTCGGCCTCAAGAAGGTGATCGGTTCGCCGGTGGGCACCTGCCAGCTGGAAGACCTGGAGCAGTGCGACGCGATCTTTTACTTAGGCCAGAATCCGGGCACCAATTCGCCGCGCATCCTGCATCCGCTGCAACAGGCGGTGAAGCGCGGCTGCAAGATCGTGACGTTCAACCCGCTCAAGGAAGCGGGGCTGGTCGAATTCGTCAATCCGCAAAGCCCGCTGGAAATGCTGACGGGCAAGGCGACGCGGCTGAGCCATCTTTACCTGCAGGTGCGTCCTGGCGGCGATATCGCCGCGCTGATGGGCGTGTGCAAGCATGTGCTGGCGCGTGCCGAGCGAGAAGCGGGCCTGCTCGATCAACAGTTTATCAACGCACATTGCCATGGTTTCGAGGCTTTCCGGGCCAAGCTGGATGCTACCGGCTGGGACGCGCTGGAGGTGGCGAGCGGCGTGACCCGCGCCGAGATGGAAGCAGCCGGCGATGTCTATGCCGATGCCAAGGCGGTGATCGGCATCTATGGCATGGGGCTGACCCAGCAGGTGCACGGCAGCGAAGCGATCGGCATGCTGGTCAACCTGCTCCTGCTGCGCGGCAACATCGGGCGGCCGGGCGCAGGCTGCTCGCCCATTCGCGGCCATTCCAACGTGCAGGGCCAGCGCACCGTGGGCATCACCGAAAAGGTGGCGCTGGCGCCGGTGGAAACCTATCGCACCGTGCTGGGGCTGGAGACACCGCCAGAGGATGGGCACAACACGGCCAAGTTCCTGGAAGCGCTGCAGGCCGGCAAGAACCGGGTCTATGTGGGGCTGGGCGGCAATCTGGCGATGGCCGTGCCGGACCACGGCCAGATCCACGCCGCCTGGCGCGAGATGGACCTGACAGTGCACATCGCCACCCGCCTCAATCACACCCATCTGTTGCCGGGCAAGGAAAGCTGGATCCTGCCCTGCCTGGTCCGCTCGGAAGAGGATATCCAGGACAGCGGCAACCAGTTCGTCAGCATCGAGGACAGTTTCAGCCACATCTATAGCTCGATGGGCAAGCGCAAGCCGGCGAGCGAGCACCTGCTGAGCGAGACGGCGATCATCTGCGAACTGGCCAAGGCCAGCCTGCCGGAAAACCCGCGCTGGCAGTGGGATGCCTGGCGCGGAAATTATGCGCGCATTCGCGATCTGATCGCGCGGACCTATCCCAAGGAGTTCTTCGACATGGACCGGCGCATGCATCAGCCCGGCGGGTTTTTCCGCGGCAACGATGCCCGCCGCCGGGTCTGGCATACGCAAAGCGGGCGGGCCGAGTTTACCGACCCCAGCGTGCTCAACGCCGGCCCGCAGGATGAGGCAGACGATACGCTGCGCCTGGTCACCTTGCGGTCAAACGACCAGTTCAACACCACGGTCTATGGCATGAACGACCGGCTGCGCGGGCTTTCGGGAGAGCGCACGATCGCGTTGATGGCGCCGCAGGAAATCGCCCGGCTGGGCCTCGCCGAAGGGCAGCGCATCACCCTGGTGACGGCCGCCGATCCGGCCACGCGCCGTGCGGTGGGCGGGCTCAAGGTCGTGCCCTATGACCTGCCGGCGGGCACGGTGGCGGGCTATTTCCCCGAACTCAATGCCCTGGTGCCGCTGTCGCTGCGCGAAAAGCTGTCGGACACGCCGGCATCGAAGGGCGTGCCGGTCAGGATCGAGGCCTGACCGGCCGCATTACGGCCGCCGTCAGGCGGCCGGTTCGGATGCCGGCGCCTCGCCATGCGCCACGGGGCAGCCTTGCTGTGCTGCCACCCGGAAATCAGCCGAATGGCGATAGGCGCGCCGGCGCGCGCGGTTGATACCGCCGAGCGGACGGTGCGCTTCCAGCCCGTTCCAAGGCGAAAAGTGCAGGGTTTCATCGATCCGCTGCACCTTGTCGGCGCTCCAGCTGTCTTGCGGCTCCACGCGCAGTGTCGCCACCTGCACGAAAGGCGAGACCTCCTCGGGCCATTCCACGCTGGCATCTTCCACTGGCTGGCGATCGAGATCGCGCAGCAGCTGCACTTCGAACGCCCATTCGCCGGTCAGGTTCGCGGCATCCTCGCGGATGGTTTCGCGCAGGCCATCGGGGCGGCCGCTGGTGTCGATTACTTTGCCTGACAGCGCGGTGAGCGCGGGGGAAAGCGGGCGCAGGCGGAACTTGGCAACGTGCGCGCCATAGCGGAACGGGGTGGTGGAGAAATAGGTTTCGCCCAGCGGGTGAACCTGCGGCGCGCCACCCATGGCGGCAAGGGCGCTTGATTCCAGGCCAACCTTGCCCAGCGCACTGTTGATGAAGCCCAGCACCGTTGACAGCGCCACCTTGGCACCAGGCGCGCGATCAGTTGTGGCGGCCAGCAGTTTGAGCTTGCCGGCAAACTGATCGGCCCGCGCCGTCGCGAACACCGGGCCGTTGACGAACAGGAAGTCCTGCGCGTCCCCTTCCGCGGTTGGCAGGTAGGCCCCCGGCACCCCTTCCACTTTCAGTGCTAGGCCACGGGGCAGCACGACATTGTCATCCAGGATATCACCCGGATTGGTGGAGATGCGCAGCGCCGCGTCATAACGGCCCGCCTGGGCAAACAGCCCCTGGGCAAGCTCGGGCGGCAGGTTGGCATCGACGGTGAACGTGCCTTCAAACAGGCCGTGCGCCTTGGCATGAACCGCGCGCACCGGCCGGCCATAGTCCTGCGCCGTGGTTTCGAGGATATGATCGAACGACTTTTCCAACGAGGCGTCGGTTTCCGCTTCGTTGTCTTCGATCTGTTCGAGGTCGGCAGAGTAGGCGATGGGGGGATTGGTCATCGACGGAATTCCTTTCAAAGCGCAGCGTCTGCACGGCGAGCGAAGGGATCGGGCAGGGCCGGCAGGATCTTGTCGAGCGTGAGCGGGAAGCTGCGCACGCGCACGCCGCAGGCATTATAGACCGCGTTGGCAATCGCGCCGGCTGCGCCGCAAATGCCGAGTTCGCCCACGCCCTTGGCTTGAAGCGGGCTGGCCGCGGCATCGCGTTCTTCCAGCAGGATCACCTCGATCGCCGGCACGTCGGCATGCACCGGCACGTGATATTCGGCCAGGTCATGGTTGACGAGGTGCCCGTCGCGGGTATCGAACGCCAGCTCCTCTGTCAGCGCGCTGCCGATGCCCCAGACCATGCCACCCAGGCATTGCGAGCGCGCGGTCTTGGCATTGAGCACGCGGCCAAAGCCAAACGCGCCGGTCATCCGCCGCACGCGTACCTCGCCGGTGAAGGCATGGACCGCCACCTCGGCAAAGAACGCGCCGTAGCTGGCCTGGGAAAAGGCCTTGGCCGTCTTGCCGGGCTTGATCGTGCCGGTTTCCGCGATGTCTTCACCGTTCAGCAGATCGCGCAGCGCGCGAGGTGATGCGTTGCCGCCGCTGGCCATGCCGTCTTTCAAGGCGAGGTCTTCAGTTTCGCAACCCAGCGCCTTGGCCAGCTTGGCGCGGATCGCCTCGCAGGCATACATCACGGCCGAACCGGTGGAGATGGCGCCGAAGCTGCCGCCCGAACCGGCCCCGGCCGGGTGGACGGTGTCGCCCAACTTCACGTCAACCCGCGCCATTGGCAGGCCCAGCATTTCGCCGGCGATCTGGCCAAGGATGGCATAGGAACCGGTGCCGATATCGGTCTGGTCTGATTCCACCACCGCGCTGCCATCTGCCTTGAGTGTGACCTGGGCCTTGGCCGGAACCATCATGTTGACGCGCGCGGCGCTCGCCACGCCCATGCCGATCCACCAATCGCCGTCCCGCGTCTGGCAGGGACGGTCCTGGCGCGCGCGCCACCCGAACGCTTCAGCCCCCTGTTCCAGCGCCTGTGTCAACATGCGCGACGAATAGGGCGTGCCGGCCACCGGAACTTCGGCCGGCAGATTGCGCTTGCGCAGTTCGATCGGATCAATGCCGATCTTCTCGGCCAGTTCGTCCATCGCCGCTTCGAGCACTTGCATGCCCACCGCTTCACCCGGCGCGCGCACCGATCCGGCGGTCATGCGACTGATCCGCGCCACTTCCACCTTTAGCAGGCGGTTTTCGCCGCCATAAAGGAACTCGGTTGCCTGGGTGACCGGCTCGGCAAACTTTTCCCCGGGCAGGTTGGATACCAGTGCTTCATGCCCCAGGCCGATCAACCGGCCGGCGGGATCGGCCGCCAGGCGCACACGCTGCCGCGTTTCGGAGCGGCGCATCACGGTCTGGAACACCTGTTGCCGGCTCATCACCACGCGCACCGGGCGGCCCAATTCACGCGCGGCGATTGCAGCCGCGACCGCTTCATGGGTGATGCCCAGCTTGGAGCCGAAACCGCCACCAACATAGGGTGCGATGATCCGCACCTTGTCGGCCGAGAGGCCCAGGCAGTCGGCAATTTCCTTCACGTTGTAGGACAGCATCTGATAGCTGCCGTGCAGGATCAGGCTGTCGCCCTGCCATTGCGCGATCGTGGCGTGGGGCTCCATCGCGGCGCTGGCGTGGCCGGGGGTGTCGTATTCCACGTCGACGGAAAAGGCCGCGTCCTGCATTGCCTGGTCAAGGTCACCGCCCTCAACCGGCTTGCTGCTGGATGGCGCTTCCACCTTCACACCCGGCGCGGACGGATCGAACGGCACGGGATCGCCGTCGGCGTCGGTATAGTCGATCGGCAGGGCCAGGGCAGCGTCGCGCGCCTGCTCAAAGGTTTGGGCCACCACCAGCGCCACGGGCTGGCCAAAGTATTCGACCTTCGCCGCATCCTGTTGCGGCGCCTTCGCCGCCATGCCCTGCGCCGGGCGCCGCGTCATCGCCGGATCGGCGATTACCGCAATCACGCCCTCGCGCGCGAGCACGGCGTCGCGGTCGATCCTGCTGACCTGGCCCTGGGAAATGCTGGCCAAGACCAGCACGCCTTCGACGCAGCCATCGATGCGCCATTCGGCGGCATAGGTCGCCGTGCCGCTGACCTTGAGCGGCCCTTCGGGACGATCGAGCGGCTGGCCGATCACGCCTTGACGCATATGGTCGAGCAGGTTGCGTTCGTCGGGCTGGTTATACATGTCTGACAGGGGGAGGTGCATGGTGTTCAACCCTTCGTCGCTTGGGCCAGCGTCGCGGCCAGGGCCCGCGCGGCAAGGGGGATCTTGAAATCGTTGGCGCCAAACCCGCGCGCCTGGCGCAGCAGGATTTCGGCCGCCTGGTCGAACAGCGCGGGCGAGGGCTTCTCCCCGATCAGCGCTGCTTCCACGGCGCTGTCACGCCACGGCACGGTTCCGAGGCTGCCAAAGGCCAGCGCACAGCGCGCGATGCGGCCTTCGTCCATGGTCACGTCTGCCGCGACGGACACGAGGGCAAAGGCATAGGAGGCGCGATCGCGCACCTTGCGATAGACTTGGGTTCCGCCGGTCGGAGCGGGCAGGCGCACCGCCGTGATCAGCTCGCCGGGCTGCAGCACGTTGTCGCGCGTCGGGTCATCGCCCGGCTCGCGGTGGAACATCGCCAGCGGAATCTGGCGGGGGCCGAACGGGCCTTCGGTCAGGACCACGGCATCAAGCGCGAGCAAGGCCACGGCCATGTCGCCGGGATAGGTGGCGATGCATGCATCGCTGGTGCCGAGCACGGCATGGATGCGGTTGAAACCGTCGCGCGCGGCGCAGCCGCTGCCGGGCGCGCGCTTGTTGCAGGCCTGCGTGGTATCATAGAAATAGCCGCAACGGGTACGCTGGCACAGGTTGCCGCCGGTGGTGGCGCGGTTGCGCAGCTGCGGGCTGGCGCCGGCCAGGATCGCCTGGGCCAGCATTGGCCAATCCTGGCGCACGCGCATGTCTGCTGCGCAATCGGCATTGGTGACGAGAGCGCCGATGCGCAGGCCCGTGCCATCGGGCACAATGCTGTCGAGCCCGGTGCGGCGGATCGAGACGAGGCGCTCGGGCGTCGCCACCTGCAGCTTCATCAGATCAACCAGGTTGGTGCCGCCGGCAATCGCCGTCGCGCCCTGGCCCATGGCGCTGAGCGCGGCCGCTGCGTTTGCGGCATGATCGAGAGTGAAGGGCTTCATGCCAGCGCCTCCGCCCCGATGACTTCTTCCAGCGCGGCGATGATGTTGGAATAGGCACCGCAGCGGCAGAGGTTGCCGCTCATCCGCTCGCGCAGTTCTTCGGCGGTGGGGGTGGGGCGGGCGGCCACATCGGCGCTGACCGCGCTGGGCCAGCCTTGGGCCAGTTCGGCCATCAGCGCTTTGGCCGAACAGATCTGCCCCGGTGTGCAATAGCCGCACTGATAGCCATCATGCGATACGAACGCCTTCTGCAGCGGGGCAAGCGCGTCGGGCGTGCCGATGCCCTCGATCGTTTCGATGCTGTCGCCATCATGCAGCGCGGCCAGCGAGAGGCAGGAATTGATGCGCTTGCCATCGACCAGCACGGTGCAGGCGCCGCACTGGCCATGGTCGCAGCCTTTCTTGGTGCCGGTCAGGCCCAGATCGTGGCGCAGCCAATCGAGCAGGGTGCGGCGGGGGTCTAGGGGCAGCGTCTGCGGCTGGCCGTTGACGTGCGCGGTTGGCAAAGTGGGGGCCATGGCCGGGGGCGGTCCTCGTCTTGGGGGAAGAATGTGCGGTTCGAACGCGCAACAGGCTGCAACGATCCTGCACCATGCAGAAAGGGCAGCGGCCGCCGCGTGCGCAGGGCTTGCCGCGCGTGGCCTGGCGTGTGAGGGAAATACCCATCATGACCAATCCGATCCTGGCCACCGACAGCTACAAGCACAGCCACTTTCGCCAATATCCGCCCGAAGCGCGGGTGATCAGCGCCTATGTGGAGGCGCGGCCCGGCGGGGCGAGCGATGTGGTCCTGTTCCTCGGGCTGCAACCCTATCTGATCGATTACCTGGGCCGCGCGGTGACCGGGGCGGATATCGAGGAGGCCGAGGCGGTGTGCGTCGCGCATGGGGTGCCGTTCAACCGCGCCGGATGGCAGGCGATCGTGGATGACCACGGCGGCCACCTGCCGCTGGAAATCCGCGCCTTGCCCGAAGGCAGCGTGGTGCCGGCGGGCGTGCCGCTGGTGCAGGTGGAAAATACCGATCCGCGCATGCCCTGGCTCACCACCTTTGTCGAAACCGCGCTGCTGCGCGCGGTGTGGTATCCCAGCACGGTTGCCACGATGAGCTGGCAATGCCGCCAGGTGATCCGCGCCGGGCTGGAGCAAACGAGCGAGGACGTGGACGGGCAATTGCCGTTCAAGCTGCACGATTTCGGTGCGCGCGGGGTGAGCAGCGGGGAAAGCGCCGGACTGGGCGGCCTGGCGCACCTCGTCAACTTCCAGGGCACCGACACGATGGAAGGGCTGCTCGCCGCGCGGCGTTATTACGGGGCAGACATGCCCGGCTTTTCCATTCCGGCGGCCGAACACAGCACGATGACCAGCTGGGGCGAAGCGCGCGAGGCAGACGCCTATCGCACCATGCTCGATGCGTTCGATGGGCCTGGGCGGTTAGTCGCCGTGGTATCTGACAGCTATGACCTCGATGCGGCGGTGCGCGGCATCTGGGGCGGCACGCTGCGCGACCATGTGCTGGCCCGCCAGGGGACCCTAGTGGTCCGCCCCGACAGCGGCGATCCGATCGAAACCCCGCTGCGCACGATCGCCACGCTATGGGATGCCTTTGGCGGCACAACCAACGCCAAAGGCTTTCGCGTGCTCGACCCCCATGTGCGGGTGATCCAGGGCGATGGCATGACCGCCGAAACCATTGGCCGGTTGATCGAGCGGCTGATCGCGGCAGGCTTTGCCATCGACAACATCGCCTTTGGCATGGGCGCCGGCCTGTTGCAGAAGGTCAACCGCGATACCTTGCGCTTTGCGATGAAAGCCAATGCCATGCTTGATGCGCACGGCGTGTGGCATGACGTGTTCAAGCATCCTGCCACCGATCCCGCCAAGGCCAGCAAGGCCGGGCGCCAGGCGGTGGTGCTGCGCGATGGCGCGATGGTCGCCGCGCGGCGCGATGCGGTGGCGCCCGGTGATGACCTGTTGGTGCCGGTGTGGCGCAATGGCGAAATGCTGGTGCGGCATACATTCGACGCCGTGCGCGCGCGGGCCAAGGCAGGATTGGGTGGGTAGCCGCTCATGCAAAAGATCAAGCGGGACCCCGGACTTGATCCGGGGACCAGCTATTCCGTTTGAAATAAGCAAGCGCATGCGGGCGCGTGGAACTCGCTCGTACGGTTTTGGAGCTTAGCGGTCAATTTCCGGTGCTGAAGCGCGACGACGGGCTCGCACTGGATGAATTACATAAAGGATTATGACAAGCAAGTTGGCTAGTCGCAGGGTCATTTCGAGCGGCTTTCCTACCGCGGATCGAACGACAAAGTGCATTGGGAAAAGAAATTGCCCGATGAACACGGCGCAGAGTGAAATGCCAATCGCAAATCTTGTGCTGCGCTTCCAAGAAAACCTGACAGAAAAATACAGAATCGCGAATAAAATGAATTGCGACATTGCGCCGAAGATATCGGTCATAACGTTTTTCCTGCGGCTGGAGAACCTATCCTAGCGCAGTTTGCAATCCACGCAACTGGCCGCATCCCAGCGCTCAAACGCCGCTCCATCGCTCACACGCTGATCGGCGCCGGCGCGAAGCCTTCGGTGCCGAAGACGCGCAGATAGCGGGCGATTTCGGCTGGATCGCCGGTGGCCTTGGCGGGGTTGTCTGACAGTTTGACTGCGGGGCGGCCATTGGCGCTGGTGACCTTGCAGACCAGCGAGATAGGTTCGAGCGCGGTATCGCCATCGGGGGCGCAGCCGCGGAAATCGTTGGTGAGATTGGTGCCCCAGCCAAAGCTCATCCGCACGCGGCCGTGGAAGTGGCGATAGGTCTGCTCGATCGTGTCCACGTCCATCCCGTCGGAAAAGATCAGCAGGCGTTGGCGCGGATCGACGCCGTGGGCCTGCCACCAGGCGATGATCTGTTCGCCAGCGGGAATGGGCGGCGCGCTGTCAGGGCGAAAGCCGGTCCAGCCGGCCAGCCAATCGGGCGCGTGGCGCAGGAATGCAGTGGTGCCAAAGGCATCGGGCAGGGCAATCAGCAGGTTGCCGTTGTAATGCTGGCGCCATTCTTCCAGCACGCGATAGGGCGCGCGGGCGAGATCGGCATCGCTTTGCGCCAATGCCGCCGCAACCATCGGCAGTTCATGCGCATTGGTGCCGATCGCCTCGAGATCGGCGTCCATCGCCAGGAGCACGTTGGACGTGCCGATGAAGCGCTCGCCCAGGCCTTCTTTCAGCGCCTCGACGCACCAGCGTTGCCACAGGAAACCATGGCGCCGCCGCGTGCCGAAATCGGAAAGGACCAGATCGGGCAGGGTGCGCAGCTGCTCCACCTTGTTCCACAGCTTGGCCTTGGCGCGGGCATAGGTGACATCGAGCGCGAACTTGCCCTTGTCGCGCAGTGCCGCGCGCGAGCGTAGTTCGTTGATGATCGTCAGCGCCGGGATTTCCCACATCGTGGTGTGGGTCCACGGGCCGGCGAAATGCAGTTCGAACTGCCCATCGTGCCGGCGCAATTCGTATTCGGGCAGGCGGAAATCAGCCAGCCACGCGAGGAAATCGGGGCCGAACATCTGCTGGCGGCCGTAGAAGCTGTTGCCGGCCAGCCAGATCAGCTCTTTCTTGGTAAACCGCACGGTGCGCGCGTGATCGAGCTGGGCGCGCAGTTCCGCTTCGTCGATCACATCGGCCAGGCGCACGCTGGTGGTGCGGTTGATCAGCGAAAACGTTGTGGCCACGTCCGGGTGCACATGCCGGATCATCTGCAACATCAGCAGCTTGTAGAAATCGGTATCGAGCAGGCTGCGCACGATCGGATCGAGCCGGAAATTGTGATCGTAAGTGCGCCGGGCAATGTCGGTAAACGTCATGCCCCGTCCATACGCCATTGGCGGCGCATGGGAAGATGCGCCTGCCCACCATGCTGTGCGGGCAGGCGCGGAACGTGGTCAGCTAAAGGTCTGGCGCGGCAGGCCCAGCGGGTTGGCGGCCTGCAGCGCGGTGGGAAGCAGCGCATCGGGCAGTGCCTGATAGCAGACCGGGCGCAGGAAGCGGTGGATCGCCATGGCGCCCACCGAAGTGGTGCGCCCGTCGCTGGTGGCGGGGAACGGCCCCCCATGGACCATGGTCCGGCTCACTTCCACGCCGGTGGGCCAGCCATTGGCGAGGATGCGGCCAACCTTGCGTTCCAGCACCGGGATGAGCGGGGCGGCGAGGGCATGGTCCGCCTCATCCAGGTGCAGCGTGGCGGTCAGCTGGCCTTCCAGCGCTTCGAGAAGCTGGGCGATCTGCTCGGTGCTCTGCGCACGGACCACCAGCGACGAGGGGCCGAACACTTCCTCGGTCAGCGCGGGATTGGCGAGCAGGTGGGCGGCATCGACAGTGAGCAGGCGCGCGGCGCCCTGTTGCGCATCGCCATCGCTTCCGGCGGCCACGACGGTGACGCCCTCGCTGCCAGCAAGCGTGGCGATCCCCTTGGCATAGGCCGCCGCGATCGCGCCGGTCAGCATGACCTGCGGCGCAACGCCGGCCAGCGCCTGTGCGGCCGAGGCGAGGAAGCGATCGAGATCGGGGCTGTCGAGCGCGATGACCAGGCCCGGATTGGTGCAGAACTGCCCGGCAAACAGGCTGAGCGAGCCGACATAGGCCTTGCCCAGGTCTTCGGCGCGGGCGGCCAGCGCGGCGGGGAACAGCAGCACCGGATTGATCGACGACATTTCGGCATAGACCGGGATCGGCTCGGGCCGCGCGGCCGCCACGGCCATCAGCGCCAGGCCACCCCGGCGCGAACCGGTAAAGCCCACCGCCTTGATCGCCGGATCGGCCACCAACGCGGTGCCGATGTCGTTGCCCGGCCCCTGGACCAGGCTGAACACGCCACCGGGCAGGCCGCACGCGGCG